>JBILAN010000001.1:0-103888 GCA_044354135.1 Luteolibacter sp. | reverse complement strand
CTTTTATTGGTTTTTAAAGGAGTGTGAATGGCGCTTCAACGGAGGAGATCACAAAAAGCTACTAAACCAGCTTAAACATTGGTATAAAGAGTCACACCACTAGTCCTTAGCTAGTACAGCCCCTTAATCAAAGCTGGAATAAATCCTCTGCAGGGGTTTTGCCCATGGACATCTGGGCTTCGCCGTTGTTGGCGAGGTGGACTAGGCAGTGATAGACCGATTCAGGATCAGCATCGACTTCTAAGGCGACTTGTTCCGCGTTCTTGGCTTCGGAAGCCAGTCGGCCGCGGACGCGACCGAGGAGATCGAGGAAAATGGCTGCTGCTGCTTTGCCAGCTTCGACGCCAGGTTGGTGGTAGGCGTTGATGTTGACCAAAGAGGCGTAGAAGGAAACCGCGCGCTCGAACAAGGCGATCAGCATGCCGAGGGTGAACGGAGTGACTTCGAAAATGGAAATGGTTAGAGATTTACGACCGTTTTCGTAAAGCGCGTTGCGAGTGCCGCGCAGGAAACCTTGCAGGTAATCCTGGCTCGTGTTTCCGGGATCGACCTCGATGGATTTTCCCTGGCGGCCATGGCGGACTTCGATGAAGGTCGCGAAGAAATTGTTCACGCCCTCGCGGAGTTGTTGGACGTATGCGTGTTGATCGGTTGAACCTTTGTTGCCGTATACCGCGATGCCTTGGTTGACGGTGTTGCCAGCGAGATCTTTTTCTTTTCCGAGCGATTCCATCACCAGCTGCTGGAGGTATTTGGAAAACAGAACGAGCGAATCTTTGTAAGGAAGCACCACCATGTCTTTTTCACCTTTGCCATTGGTTGCGCTGTGCCAGGCGATGGCGAGCTGCATCGCGGCGTTCTTCGATGCATCGCACACGCGGGTTTTTTCATCCATCGCTGCGGCGCCTTTGAGCATGCCATCGATGTCTAGACCTTGCAGGGCTGCTGGTACTAGACCCACCGTAGATAAAACCGAAGTCCGTCCGCCGACCCAGTCTTCCATGGGGAAACGAGCGATGAAACCTTGTTCGGATGCGTAGCGATCGAGCTTCGAGCCCGTGCCGGTGACAGCGACCGCATGTTTTCCGAAATCGATTCCTGCTTTTTCGAATGCCGCTTTGGTTTCTAACATTCCGTTACGGGTTTCTGGTGTGCCGCCCGATTTGGAGATGACTAACACCAAAGTCTCAGCGATTTTCAAAGTGGCGAGGGTTTCATCGATGCCTTGGGGATCGGTGTTGTCGAGGAAGGCGAGAGGGAGCTTGGCTTTTTGGCCGATCGCCTGAGAAACCAATTGCGGGCCAAGTGCGGAGCCGCCGATGCCGATAAGCAGGACTTGTTTGAAAACGCCACCTGCTGCGGTGCGGACCTGGCCGGTGTGAACTTGCTCAGCAAATTTTTTCAACGCTTTGATCGGCTCAGTGATTTGAGCTTTGAGTTCAGCAGTTGGTGCGAGTTCAGGTTTGCGCAGCCAGTAGTGACCAACCATGCGGCCTTCATCGGGATTTGCAATTGCGCCGCCTTCCAAAGCAAGCATGTCATCGAAAGCTTTTGCGATGTTATTTTTCAGCGCGTCTTTTTCGTTTGGATTCATATCCATCAAAGACAGATCCAGGGAGAACCTGAGGTCTTCGTATCTTACCAAACTTTCGTTGTATTTTTGCCAGCTCATTGAGTTTTTTTGGTAATACTAGGGGATCAATATTTCAAGATCGACTTCACGGGGTGCGGCGCGAGTTTTTCGCGTCCATGGAGAAATGAAAGCTCGATTAAAAAAGAAATCGCCACGATTTCCGCGCCTTGTTCTGTAAGGAGCTTCACCGCAGCTGCGGAAGTCCCGCCGGTGGCCAGCAAATCATCGACCAGCATCACCTTCTCGCCTGGCTGCACTGCGTCCACGTGCATTTCAACGGTTGCTTCACCGTATTCTAGGGCGTAAGAAGCTTCCTTGCATTTCCATGGTAACTTACCTTTTTTCCTGACCGGCACAAATCCAACTCCCAAACGATCTGCTACCGCTGCCGCGAAAATAAAACCGCGCGCATCGACCCCGATAATTTTGTCCACCTTCACCTCACCAGCCAATGCACTGAGCAAATCAATCGACGCGCGAAAAAGTTCCGCATCGCCCAAGATAGGGGTGATATCCTTGAAGATAATTCCCTCCTTTGGGAATCCTTCAACATCACGGATTGCTTTTCTCAGTCGCTCGACCATTTCCTAGCCTCACCCGCACTTGGTCGTGAATCAAGACCTGAGAACGCAAGTGGGATGAAAATCCATCAAGTGGGAGATGAATCCAATAAGGAGAAGGGACATTCCTGTCCCTATATTCATTAATAAATCCACAAGGAGGGGCGGCATCCTGCCGCCCAGAAAGGAACCGCGATTTAAAAATCGCGACCTGGCAAGCGACTCATCTCTCACACATCACGAGATTTTCACCGTCCAGCGAACTATCGTTCGCGGTGAGGTCTTGAGTCAGAGCTATTTCCATCAAACGAAATCCACGTTTCGAAACGAACTCCGAGATAGCATGGGGTTCTATAGACCATAGAAAAGGTTCTCCGCGCCATTTGAGCCAGCTTTGTGCCAGCCGACTCGTCGGTCTAAATCCCGAGCTGCCATCGGGCCATTTCGACATGAAACTGAATATGATTCGAGTGCGCGTGGGAGGTAGTGCACAGATGTCGCCGAACAATCGGATGACAGCCTCTGCCTCCAGATACATCAACAAGCCCTCCATTAGAAATAAGGTTGGTTCGGAAGATACGGATTTTAGGCGCACGCTGTCTTTCGTCAGATTTAGCGGTATGAACTCTATGCGATTTTTGAGCGCTTCATTCAGAGCTTTGAGTTTACAACTCTGCGTCGCGGGATGGTCTATTTCGACGACATCTATTTCACTGAATTTTTCGACAAGCCTTAAGCCAAGAGTGTCGTAACCTGCTCCAACAATCACAACCCGACGGAAGCCATCGTTTATTGCGGCTGTGCATTGAGACTCAATCCAACGTTTGCGGTTCCAGTAATGAAATATGATGCCCGGCAAAGTTGCCGCTTCGAGCAATCGCAACAGTGCGCGTGTAGGAGGAAAACTGGCGGAACGCGCAAAGATGCGATCAGCAAAGCAATTCGACAAGAAAAGCCGACATAGCTTCGCAGCTCGCGGCGGCACTGGATTTTCTGAATCGTTCTCGCTGGAGAGAAGGATCGTCGCCGCTGCGATGAGCTTCGCTGTGCTGCTTGGCTTTTCCGTTCTCATTCTGTCTTCACTCCTTCGTGAAACGCATCTCGATAATGCAAATACCAATCACTGATAAACAGCTCATTAGGATCGTATTGGATTTTCTTGCAAAGCCACTCTGAAAAAAGGGGATAGCAGGCCTGCACCTGTGCAGCCGTTGCATAACGATGATAGGTTAAGAAAAAACTCCCTCCAATATTTACAGATGCGTCTATCAATGCTCGAAAGGTATCGGTGGTTCGCTGGACACCCTCCTCGTTGTGACGAGTGCGCAGATTGAAAATCACGCAGGCAAAATCATTTTTTGCCCACGGCATAAACGATACCGTATCACGTTTGATGGATCGGATCGTTCCATAGATCAACTCCGCACCGTGATGGATCAGAATTTCACGAGCTATGTGCATAAACGTCAGTAAGCTCTCGGGCGGAATATAATGTTCCCCTATCATTAAAGTTTCCTTCACATCGTTATCTGGAGCCACGGGTCGATTCGCTTCCAAATATTCCGCATAACTGGGAATGTAAGTGCTGAGCTGCATCGTATCGCTCCAGTAGAGATTGCCATCTGAGGCCACGTAATGTTGTGCATAGAGACGAAATGCTTTCGCTTTGTCCTCATGGGCTAACTTTAGGAGTTCCAACCAAGCATTTGGCGACAGATCCGAACTTTCCTCCATCCCCTCAAACTCATCGCTCTCCACAGATTTATAAGAAGCGAATACACCACGCCTCAGGAATCCAGAATCCCGTGGGTCGATGATGAACTGGAAATCTCCATACAAAGAGCCATCTGCCGCACGTCGGTAAACTGCGTTCATGGCATCAGCTAGATCAATGATATCAACCAGCCTTCTGACCCTTAGTCTGGAAGTCAGTCGCAGAGTTGCCGAGTAAATGATTCCGAAAAGTCCATATCCCCCAATCACCAATGAAAAGAGCTCCGAATTTTCCGAGCGGCTGCATCGTAGTAAGCGGCCTTCTGCATCAAGCACTGTTAGATCTTCGATGTCATCGCCCATGGGTTGCATTCGTAAGCCGCGGCCGTGTGCGTTTGCTGAAATGGAACCACCGAGTGTCACGTTATCAACGCCAGTTTGTTTTTGCCTGATCGCCCATGATTTTCCGGGCAAATATTCCATGCAATGGCTTTCCTCAATGATCTTCGGCCAACATGCGCCCGCCTCGATATGTAGAAGTCCGCGCTCATGATCCACGTCTAACACTTTATCAAGCGCAGTCATGTCGATGTGCACTGAACCATACGCAAACTGTTGACCGCCCATCGCATGTCGACCTCCTCCCACAGAAATTTTCATCCCATTGAACCCCGTCTTCAGAATGATTTCTCTCAGCTCCTCATATGTTTCTGGATGGCAAATCTCTGCAACCAGAGTTGCGTTGAGTTGAGAATGCATGTCATTGATCAAAGTAGGCATCGGCTTATTTCATCGAACTATTAATTACCCAAGCTGCCGCAGCAACCCCGCGATTGCAAGCGCAAGAAGGGGCGCCTGCCGCCCAGAAAGGAACCGCGATTTAAAAATCGCGACCTGGCAAGCGACTCATCACGTGCACCGCTCGAACCATTTAGACCGTTTGCCAAAAGTATTTTCCGAAACGACCGAGTCCGTAGCCCTCGGATTCTAGGCGTGAGGAAGGAGTGAAAGCCAGCCTTCATCGTTCTTCGTATTTAGAGAACGCACACTGCTTGGCCGGAGTGCAACGTAGGCAATAAACATCCACGACTGACGAACAACAACGAAACCGTGGGTTTACGGGCCGGAACTCCAAATCAAACATCCGCGCAGCGGCTAATCATCCAAACCTCAAAATCTCCTCGTTTCGGAAAAGACTTTTGGCAACCGGTCTAGGTAAATGAGGTTTGGGTGAGTCCGGAGTGCGGAGGCTTGCCTCCGCCGAGTGGGAGCGGAGCTTGCTCCGCGTGGTGGGTGAGCGACGTAAGAAAAAGAACAATCCCATCCGCAACGGAGCAAACTCCGTCCACCGCATGGCTGGAGCGAGCTCCAGCACTCCGGCTGAGGAAAATTCACAAGAAGGGGCTGCATTCTGCTGACCTACAACCGAGGAAATCTAAAGAAGGAGGCAGGATGCCACCTCGCCTTGTCAATCCTCCTCATCCTTCGCGCCTTTGACTCTCACTTTTCCACGAAGCTTCGCTTCGATGAAATTATCGATATCGCCGTCCATGACATCTTGGATGTTTCCTGAATCCTCGCCGGTGCGGAGATCGAGCACTTTCTGATAGGGCTGGAAAACGTAGGAGCGGATTTGACTGCCCCATGAAACGTCGCTTTTTTCGCCGTAGGCGGCTTCGGCTTCGGCGGCGCGTTTGTCTTCCTCGATCTGGAAGAGTTTTGCTTTGAGGATTTGGTAGGCAAGTTCCTTGTTGGCTCCCTGGGTACGTGAGGCGGTGGATTTGATCAAGATGCCTGTCGGGAGGTGGCGCAGTAACACGCCGGTCTCCACCTTGTTGACGTTTTGTCCGCCCTTGCCGCCGGAGCGCATGGTGCTGATCTCGACATCCTTATCGGCGATCTCGATCTTGATCTTGTCATCGACCTCTGGGGTGGCGTCGATGGATGCGAAGGAGGTATGGCGTTTACCTGCGGCATCGAAGGGCGAGATTCTAACAAGGCGATGCACGCCGCGTTCGTTTTTGAGGAAACCGAAAGCATTCTCGCCGGTGATCTTGATGGTCGAGGATCGCAGGCCTGCGCTATCGCCGTCTTCCCAGTCGAGGGTTTCGACCTTGTAACCTTTGCGCTCCGCCCAACGGGTGTACATGCGGTGCAACATTTGTGCCCAGTCGCAGGCCTCGGTGCCGCCGGCGCCCGCCTGGATCACGAGGTAGCAGTTGGCTTCGTCATTGGGTCGGTTCAAAAGGGTGAGAAGCTCGAATTCGCGGATGTCTTTTTCAAGCTTCGCTGCTCCGTCAATTGCCTCCCTAGCCAGATCCTCGTCATCAAATTCTTTGGCGAGAGCAACGCCCTCGATCACATCCTTGCAGCGCCCCTCAAGCGCGAGGAAGCGTTCCAGCTTTTTTTTCAACCCGGCCGCTTCCTCGGAAATTTTCCGTGCTTTATCAGGATCATCCCAAAATGCCGGAGCTCCCATCGCTTCTTCAAGCGTTTGGATCTTGTTTTCTAGAGAGGGAACGTCAAAGGTACCTCCTGAGTTTTGACAGGCGGCTGGAAATGCCGTCCGTATCAAGCGCCAGGAGGTCAGCGGTAGGAAGTGTGGACATGAGAGCCGAGAAGAAATCCCAACTGGGGCATGCGAGCAAGGATAAAGAAGATTTAGCTCATTCTTCTGCAAAGATTGAAACGGAGGGTCGGAGAAGCTGAGAGAACGGAGGTGGAATTCAGGTTTATATTTTTAATTCATGGATTCTCAGTTTCTTTGCCCCTCCGTTTAAATCTCCAACTTCTTGAATTTGTAATTTGTAATTTGTAATTTTGCCCATTAGCGTCTCGGCACTATGAGTTACAAAATTGTTCCCACCATATCTTCCGGCACCGCCGGTCCGCTTGGCGTTCTTCACCTACCACGTCTTTGGCAAAAAATGTGCCTCGGTGCTGCAGGTAAGCTCGCTGATGGCTATGCAAACTGCGCTCCGGGCTATGACATGATGGTTCTCGATGCACTCGGAGTAGAACGTGAGGCCCTGGTTTCCTTCGTTGCCGCCAACAAACCGAGCTACACCCAGTTTGAAAAATTCTTCGCCGACAGTGCGACGAATCTCAACGCTGCCTCCATCGCAGAAATCAACGCAGCGGTCGCTGGTTATCAACATGCAGACGAAACCCGCCAATCCATCCTCGCTTCCGTCGGTCTTCCGGATGGGAAACCCACCGATGCGGTTAACCTTAACAATCTCGACGACTGGCAGGAGTTCTACGCAGCGGAAATCGCCTAGGCGAAATTTTATAAACGAATCAGTTCGTTAAAAACGACTGAGGAAATTCCGGCAGCAGCGAGGGCATTGAGCACATCAATGGTTCGTTGTTGTCGGACATTTTCATCTACTTCCAATATGACTTTAGGGATATCGCCGGAACTTATTGCGGCAGTCTTATAAAGATCCAATTGCATCAACAGCAGCGGTAGATCACGACTATTTATATCGGTATCTAACGCTTGTTCTGCGTCGCCATGTCCGGCGATCACTGCACCTTGATCATTGATGCGAAGTGCCATTGGCGGGATAGGTGGTTGGATGGGTATTGCTGGCTCGGGATTTGGTAATGCTAAACCCAGATCACTTTCTCTTGGGGTGATCGTCGAGGTGACGATGAAATAAATCAGCAGGAGAAAGCACACATCGATGAGGGATGAGATATCAAAAGTGGTATCGCCTTCGTTTTCTAAAATGATGGTTTTATGTCTGGCCATGTGATTGTAACGCACATGGGGGTCGATGTCTTAGGTTTTTGATTTTAGTCCGCCGCCAAAAACAAGAAATTTTACCACGGAAAGCACGGAATACACGGAATGGTTGCTTCCGCACTTACAGTAAGATGATTCAGATTCTTTACTCTGTGTAATCCGTGCATTCCGTGGTTTGGAATTTTTAGGATTAAATAGATCCCTGAAACCTCTCGACCCCGAGCCTGATGCCCTCTGCTTTGTCGAGGGTTTCCTGGTATTCCTGCTCTGGCACCGAATCTGCAACGATCCCCGCGCCGACGTGGTAGCTGAGTTTATGACCATCGCGCACCAGGGTGCGGATTGCGATGTTGAATTCGCTTTCGCCATTGAAGCCCAACCATCCGATTGCTCCGCAATAGATGCCGCGTGCTTTTTGCTCGAGTTCATGAATGATTTCCATTGCGCGTTTTTTCGGAGCTCCTGTGATACTACCGCCGGGGAAACATGCGGCGAGCGCGCTCAATGCGTCTTGCTCGGGGACTAAACTTCCTTTCACCGTCGAAACCAAATGATGGACCTGCGCGAGGCTTTCCAATTCTAACATCCGGCTCACTTCTACAGTTCCGAATTCACATACCTGCCCCAAATCGTTACGCAGTAAATCCGTGATCATCACCAACTCGGAAATCTCTTTCGGCGAAGTCTGTAACTCGACTGCGGAACGCCTGTCTTCATCGGCATCTCGAAACCGCGGACGGGTTCCTTTGATCGGGCGTGTTTCGATCTGTGTTCCAGAAATTTTCAAAAACAACTCCGGGGAGGTGCTTAAAATTTCTTTTCCGTCCAACGCCATCCAAGCAGCCATCGGTGCTGGAGTCGCTTCACGCAACATTTCATAAAGAGGAAACAACGAACCTTCACCATTGACCTCTGCCTCATAGGATTGCGCGAGATTTACTTGATAGATATCGCCTGCAGCGATCCATTCCTTTGCTCGATCAACCGATCTAACAAAAGTTTCTCGCTGGGTTTGCGGTTGGAAGCTGCTGGGGCAGGCCGAACTGGGAGTCGCTTCACCGATTTTTTCCGAAAGGTTTCCGATCTCCCACCAATCGCCGCTGTCCTCATCACGGATCAACATTTCATGGTATTCACCAAAAACAAAATCACCTTCGTAACTTACCCAACCACATAGTCCGCCTTGCGGAAATCCATGGTCGCCAGCTGCTTTTGTATTTTTTTCAAGGCTCTCGCGTAGAAGGTTCAGGTCTGATTTTTGAAAAATGCTCCCGCTGAATACCTTGGTTGGCTGCGCGGCAATCACGGAATACGCTCGGCCCCAGCTATTTGGAATGTTTCCGACTGTATCGAAAAACACCAAGCCGCCTAACCATTCTAGGCGCTTGGCGAGGTCAATCGCCTCCGCACCATCCAATCCATGCGCCCTGCGCATCATGTTCAGCCGAGTTTCCACGACCACAAGCTTGACCAATCAGCCACAACGCTCAACCTCAAACATCATCCCATGAACCTTAAAAATATAAGTGCCGCCCTTCTGGCAATCTCACTCGCCAGCATCCCATTGCATGCTGAAACCCATCTTTTTATTCTTTCGGGTCAATCCAACATGGTCGGACTCAAGCCCGAAACCTCTTTCACTCCAGCTGTGGAAAAGGCTTTTGGTAAAGAAAACGTTGTCGTGGTCAAAGAGGCAACCGGAGGTCAACCGATCGCTCGTTGGTATACGGGCTCTAAAGCTGGCGATGGCAAAACGGCTGATTTTTACAAAAACATCATCACCAAGGTTGATGCAGCGAGAGCAGGTAAGACTATCAAATCCATCACCTTTATATGGATGCAGGGTGAGCGCGATGCAAAGACTGGAACTCACGCTGAATATTCGGATAATCTCACAGGCCTGATCGAAAAATTGCGAGCTGATCTCAAACATAAAGAGATGAATTTCGTGATCGGACGTCTTAGTGATTTTGATATGAAAAATCCAAATTGGGTGAGCGTTCGCGAAACTCAGGTAAAAGTCGCAGAAGGAGATCCGCGAGGTGCATGGATAGATACGGATGATCTCAATAACCTTCCTGGCAAAGCGGATTCAGCTATGCGCGATGATCTTCACCTCTCGAAAGAAGGCTATGTAACCATGGGTGAGCGTTTTGCTGAAAAAGCGATCGCGCTTATCAATGGGAAAAAATAAGCGCTTGATTTGATCTTACTGAGGCGTCTCCAAAATCAGTTTCTGGAGATTGTTGCGGTATTGCTTTGGGGTGAGGCCTTCGATTTCTCGGAAACGTTTTCCGAAGTCGCTGGCATCGTAGAATCCGCATTGGAAAGCGATTTGTGAAAGGGGAAAGTCGGTTCGTGCAAGTAGGCCTTTTGCGGTGTCGATTTTGTGGTGTAGTAGATATTGGCGTGGTGATTGGCCAGTGAGCTTACGGAAGATACGGTTGAACTGACTTTCTGAGTAATGACATGCAGCGGCGAGCTGGGCGGTGCTGAGGTTTGTGTGGAGTTCGGAATGGATGAGGTTCAATGCGGGCTCGATGATGGAAAACGGCTCGGTCATGCCCTTTGCATCCGAAATTTCATACATTACTCCGGCGATGCCACTGACTTTTCCATTAGGATCATAGGTGGGAAATTTATTGGAAACCCACCAGCGGAGCAGGCCGTTAGCGCCGGGCACCAACCAGATGCGATTCGTGGCAGGCTTGCCTGTCTCCATGACTTTGAGGTCTTCGTTGCGATAAAGACCTGCAATGTCTGGTTTATGCAGGGAAAAGTCGTTCAGTCCTATCGCTTCACCTCGACCGAGACCGTGAAACTGCTCAAAACGTGGGTTGCAGCGAACGAAGGAACCATGCGCGTCTTTAGCAAAAAAAATGACCATGGGTAAGTGGTCAAATAGATCGAAAGAAGTCGCATTCAAGCTAGATTTGTGAAATGGCCTCATGAGTGGATTCTACCATAAAATGGAGATTGTAGCATGGAAAGATTTAACTGATTTGTATAGTATAAAGCCCATCCTATGTGCCGACTTGCAATTTATCTACTGACTATCATCCCTTCCTTCGCGGCAACGGAGAAGATTGATTTCATTTCTCAGATCCAGCCCATTCTCTCTGAAAACTGCTATGCATGCCACGGGCCGGATGAGGCGAAAATTGAAGGCGGCTTGCGCTTGGATGTTCAGGAGTTGGCATTCAAGGGTGGGGACAGCGGCAAGGCGATCGTGCCGGGGAAGGCGGATGCGTCTTTAATCATGGAGCGGATTTTACATACGGATCCAAAAGAGGTCATGCCTCCGCCGGATAAGAAAAAGCGACTCTCGCCAGAGAAAGTGAAGCTGATTCGTGACTGGATCAATCAAGGTGCTGAGTGGGGTAAGCACTGGGCATTTGAAACGCCCACGCGTCCGCCAGTGCCGGAAGTAAAAGATAAAGCATGGGTGAAAAATTCTATCGATGCATTTGTTTTGGCGAAATTGGAGAAAGAAAAATTATCGCCATCACCTCCAGCGGATAAGAGCACGTTGCGTCGTCGCTTGTCGCTGGATCTAACAGGGTTGCCGCCAAGTTTGGAAGAGCTCGCTGCAGAAGGAGATGCGAAAAGTGAAATCGAGCGCCTGATCGCCAGTCCACATTTCGGTGAGCGCTGGGGGCGTGAGTGGTTGGATGCCGCGCGTTATTCGGATTCCGCAGGCTATGAAAAAGATCTTGCACGTTATCATCATTTTTATCGCGACTGGGTGGTTTCCGCGATGAACGACAACATGCCTTATAATCAATTTGTCATCAAACAAATCGCCGGCGATCTCTTGCCGAACGCGACCCAAGATGATAAAATCGCCACAGGATTTTTACGCAACTCCATGGTCAATGAAGAGGGTGGAGCTAAGCCCGAGCAGTTCCGTGTCGAAGGGATATTTGATCGCATGGATGCGATAGGAAAGTCGATGCTCGGCCTGACGGCACAATGTGCACAATGCCATACTCACAAATACGATCCGCTCAAGCACGATGAGTATTTCGGGATGTTTGCGTATTTGAATAATATCAGTGAGACATCGATCGGGGCCTATACGGCGAGTGAGAGAAAAACGGTGGATCATTTGTTAGCTGAGATTGCAGAGATCGATAAGACGGTGCGGAAAGCATCACCGGCCACCGAAGAAAAATATCAAGCATGGCAGCGGGAAATGCTGGCACTGCCGCGGACTGAGTGGGAAGCGCTTGAGCTTTATCAACTTGGTGATTCAGGACAGAAATTTTGGCCGCTGGCAGACAAGTCGGTCATCAATATGGGCTATGCCAGCACCCGTGGCGGCGAGTCGTTTACCAGCTCATCTGATTTGAGCGTGATTCGTTCTGCCCGTCTCGAGGTGATGAACGATCCTTATTTGCCGATGAACGGACCCGGACGATCCACTCGCGGAACGGGTGCGCTGACTGAGTTCATTTTGAAAGGTGGCAAAGACGCGGCGAAGCTGGAGAAACTGAAATTCAAAAATCCGGTGGCGAGTGTGAATCCGCCGGAAGTCGCTTTGGATCCGACACGTTTTCCCAGCAGTGCGGAGAGAAAGCCGGATGACAGGCGCACGGGGCCGGTCGCTTTTGCTTTGGATGGTGATAATAAAACGGCATGGACACATGAGAGAGATCCGGCACGCAACAACGATCCCGCAGTGTTGACTTTTGAATTGGAACAACCCTTGGAAGGGAATGCAAAAACCTATTTCAATTACACGCTTTCGCTAAATCATGGCGGTTTCAATTCCGACGACAACATGACCTATAACCTGGGTCGGGTTCGTTTATCGATTTCATCTACTTTACCGAACGCACTTGATCAGATGCCACCGCTGGTTTTGGCAGCGTTGGAAACCCCAGCCAAAGATCGCACTGCGCAACAAGAAGCCCGCTTGTTTGCACATTGGCGAGAAAACCAAGCGGAATTTTCGGAGCAAACCAAACAGATTGAAGCGCTCTATGCAAAAGTCCCGTTATCGACATGGGCCTTGGTGGCAGGGGAATCGAAAACCCCACGCGAGACGCGCTTGTTCGAGCGCGGTGAGCAGACTCATCCCAAGCATGTCGTCAAGCCTCACGTTCCCGCGTTCCTGCACCCACTGCCGCCTGGCGAGCCCGAGTCAAGGCTGACATTTGCGAAATGGTTGGTGGATCCCAAATCTCCCGTTGCGGCTCGCGTTTTTGTCAACCGCGTTTGGCAGGCGTATTTTGGAATTGGTCTGTTAGAAACTTCCGAGGATTTCGGTCATCAGGCGGCAAGGCCCTCCCATCCCGAGTTGCTCGATTGGTTGGCATGCGAGTTCATGGAAAGCGGATGGAATATGAAGCACCTGCACCGTTTGATCACCAACAGTGCGACTTACCAGCAGGATTCTTTCGCCTCCGAAGAGCTGCGTGATCGTGATCCAAAAAACCGCAAACTGGCGCGCGCTTCTCGGTTCCGTGCTCCAGCAGAAACGGTTCGTGATATCCAGCTTGCGACTTCTGGCTTGTTGAATAATTCTCTGGGCGGCCGCAGTGTGTATCCGCCTGCACCTGCCTACCTTTTCCAAAAACCTGTTTCCTATGGCCCGAAAACCTGGATGGTGGAAACGGATTCACAGCGCTACCGGCGCGCGCTTTACACGTTCAGATTCCGCTCGGTGCCATATCCGATGCTGACAACCTTCGATGCTCCCAACGGTTCCGTTTCCTGCGTCCGCCGCACACTCTCCACGACCCCGCTGCAGGCCTTGGTTACGCTCAACGAGCAGGTTTCCGTGGAAGCCGCACTGGGCCTTGCCCATCGGATGCTGTCTGACAAGGGCTCGCTCGAGGAGAGAATCACACGAGCGTTTAGGATCTGTACGGCCCGCGTTCCGGATGCTGCGGAGATGGCCACGCTGAAATCATTCCATGAGGCCTCTTTGAGCATGGATCAGGAACAAATGAAAATTTTGTTAGAAAATCACAAGCCTGTGACGATCGACTTGTCCGCTCATCCTCTCGATCAGCTTGCCGCGGCCACAGCGGTTGCCCGTGTGCTGCTGAACTTGGACGAAACCATCACCAAGAATTAATTTCCTACCTCCGAATTTCAAATCTCACAAATAGAGAAAAAATCACCCCCATCATCATGCAATTACCCTTTTCCACTCTTGCTGACACTCAGCGCTCGTTTTCACGCCGTTGGTTTTTGAAAGATTGCGGTTTGAGTCTTGGCTCGATCGCGCTGACTTCGATGCTGGGCAAAGGCACCGCATCTGCCGCGCAGCTCTTGCAGAATCCACAAATTCCCAAAGCCCCACATTTCCCAGCCAAGGCAAAGAACGTGATTTTTCTCTTCATGGGTGGCGCGCCGAGCCACATCGATTTGTTCGATAACAAGCCCGTGTTGCGCAAGATGGATGGCACGAATCCGCCACCGGAGCTGTTGAAAGGTTATCAGTCCGCGTTCATTCGCCCAGAGAACAAGCTGTTAGGTTCCAAGTTCGGCTTTAAAAACTATGGCAAGTGCGGCATGGAGATGGCGGATTTGCTGCCACATATCGGTTCATGTGCGGATGATATTTCGATGATCCGGTCCATGCATACGGATGCCTTCAATCACGCCCCCGCGCAGATCCTGATGTCCACGGGCTCGCAACAATTCGGTCGTCCGTCGTTAGGTTCATGGGTGTCTTATGGACTGGGTTCGGAAAACCAGAACTTGCCGGGCTTTGTGGTTCTCTCCTCCGGTGCCAAAGGTCCGTCGGGCGGTAATAACAATTGGTCCTCAGGGTTTCTTCCGAGCGTGCACGACGGCGTGACCTTCAACTCCACAGGTGAACCGGTGCTCTATCTTTCCAATCCAAAAGGCATCACCCGCCAGCAGCAACGCCAAACGATCGATGCGATCAACGCACTTAACCAAAAACGCTACGAGACGGTGGGTGATCCGGAGATTGCTTCCCGAGTTGCGGCATTTGAAATGGCATTCCGGATGCAAGATGTTGCACCGGAAGTGACAGATATTTCTCTGGAGCCGGAATCGGTCCAGAAAATGTATGGTGCTACGCCCGGAAAACGCTCATTTGCCAACAACTGCTTGTTGGCGCGACGGTTGATTGAGCGTGGCGTGCGCTTTGTCGAGCTTTTCCACGAGTCATGGGATCAGCATTTCAATCTTAAGAAAGGCCTCGAAGACAACTGCCGCGATGTCGATCAGGCTTGTGCGGCGCTTATCAAGGATCTCAAACAGCGAGGATTGTTTGATGATACCCTCATTGTATGGGGTGGTGAATTCGGTCGTACGCCGATGGTCCAAGGTGGTAACGATGGCAGGGATCATCACCCCAACGCCTTCACGATGTGGATGGCTGGCGGCGGCGTGAAAGGCGGTTGCGAAATCGGTAAAACCGATGAACTTGGTTTCAATGCGGTTGAGGACAAAGTCCACGTCCACGATCTCAATGCGACGATTCTGCATCTGTTAGGCTTTGATCACACCCAGCTCACCTACCGCGCCCAAGGTCGTGATTTCCGCCTCACCGATGTGCATGGACATGTGGTGAAGAAGATTTTGGTCTGATTATTATTTTGTCCCCGGAGTCGGGCCAATCGTTTCTCCTTCCGGGAGTTTTGCGAGTGGCTGGCTTTTGCTTCTATCGTCTTTGCCGTGAGCAATATTGTTTACCCAATGAACGAGGTGACGAAGTCAAGGATCGCTGTCGTATGAAACATGTGAAACCACCGGGTCACAACATACCGAGTTCAATGAGGCTCTTTGATGCGAAGAATGACGAATGCCCAGCCACTCGTAGTTGATGCATGAGATCTAACAAATAATCGACCTTGCGGTCTCCCTGTTCGTAGTTATAAAATCGCAACTCGTAGTGTTCCTGGGGTTGCGTCTTTTGGTATCACGATACGCCGACTTTTTTCCGCTCACTATGCTACAAAAAACCCTCCTTTTCGAGCTGCTTGAGTGCCAGTTCAACGGTGTTGTGACTGGTTCCTAGCTGATCTTTCAGGGTAAATCCGCCGGGCATGGATTCCCCCCTAACGCCCACGTTTGATTTCATTGCGAAAATACTCCGTCATTTGATCAACATGAGACAGTAGTTTCAATTTCATATCTCTAGCTCCAGAATGTTGGTATAATTGTCGATTTTAATACTCCCACCCATGCGACAAGCCTCTAGTTTTTCACCCTTTGTTATCAGCTTAATGGCTTTCTCGGCGAATCTTGTTCAAAGGATTTACCTATGAAATAAGGATTTTACTGATTTCTTTTAATTATTTCTAAGGTTTTGACCCCTAGCGTGTCGTCTTATACAAATAGAGAAATAAATATATGATAAACCGATCCTGCCGTTACCTCGTTCCGTTCGCCACCGCTGCGCTTTTGCTTTCTGTTGCGTTTGCTGCCTCACCTTCGCTCACGATCTACAACCAAAATTTCGCTGTGGTCCGTGATACGGTGCCTCTGGATCTGAAAGCCGGTATCAATGAGGCTCGTTTTTCAGGCATGACCGCCATGGCAGAAACCGACTCGGTGATCTTGCGAGATCCCAATGGTAAAGTGAAATTTCAGATCCTCGAGCAAGCCTACCGCAACGATCCTGTTTCCTCAGGCCTGATGCTCCAACTCAACGAAGGAAAAACCATCGACTTCTTTGTTCGTGAAGCAAACAAACCCGATCATAAGGTTTCGGGAAAAATCATCCGCAGTGGTTACGGACCAGGTGGACGTGGTGCTGGCCAGCCTATCATTGAAGTGAATGGAGAGCTCCGGTTTTCCCTGCCCGGTGAGCCGATATTTCCTTCACTCGGTGATGACACCATCCTTAACCCGACCCTTAGTTGGACGCTCAACACTCCTGAAGCCGTAAAATTCGATAGCGAACTCGCTTACGTAACCGGCGGCCTGAGTTGGAAATCGGATTACAATATCGTCGCGGCCGAAAAGGGCGACAACATCGATATTGTCGGTTGGGTGACTTTTAACAACATGAGTGGCAATTCGTTCAAGGATGCCAAAGTCAAACTGATGGCGGGCGATGTGAACAAGGTACAGCCACAAGCGCCGCGAGAGTTCGGGCGGAATGAGAAAAGGGCGATGATGTTAGGTGCGGAAATGGCCGAAACGGTTAGCGAAAAAGCTTTTGATGAATTCCACCTCTACACCATCGGTCGTCCGGTCACGCTGCGTAATCAAGAAACCAAACAGGTCGAATTCATTCGCGGCTCCAATGTCAAAGCACCGAAAATCTTTGTCTATGATGGAGCGACCATGAATTACGGATATTGGAATTATTACCGCGGTGAAGGTGAATACGGTGTGCAAACCAATAAGAAAGTTTGGGTGTTGCGCGAGTTCAAGAACAGCAAAGAGAATAACCTCGGTATGGCGTTGCCAAAAGGTCGTCTTCGTTTCTACTCACGTGACGATGATGGTTCGCTTCAATTCACAGGAGAGAACAACATCGATCACACGGCAAAAGACGAAACCATCCGCGTCTATCTTGGAAATTCCTTCGACCTTGTAGGTGAACGCCGTCGCACTGCATACAAAGCCGAAAGCTCTAACAAGTGGCTTGATGAAACCTTTGAAATCAAACTTCGTAACCACAAGAAGGAAGCTGTTGAAATCCGCGTGGTCGAGCATCTATCACGTTTCGACAACTGGGAGATCAAGGAAAAGTCCAATGAATTCCGTAGTCTTGACAGCCATACGATCGAATTTCCGGTCACTCTCAAACCTGATGAGGAAAAGATCGTGACCTACAAAGTCCACTACACTTGGTAAGTCTTTGGTAATGGCTTGATTAATGGGACTGATTTTCGCTATGAATCATCAGTCCTGTTTATGACACTTTCACGCCGAAAATTTCTCGCACTAGGTGGTGCTACGCTTTCATCAGTCGTCACGGCCCCTGCGGCTGATGAATCTCCTGTTGTATTGGGGCAGGGGGATTTTCGTTATCGGGTCATTCGCGGTTGGGGGCTTCTTGATGAAAAGACGCCAGTAAAAAACTGCCACGGTATCGTTTGCGATGCGGGAGGAAATGTCATTTTACTAACAGATGAAGTGTCAAACAATTTTATCGTTTATGACTCAACCGGCAAATTGGTTCACAAATGGGGTAAAGAATATCCTGACGCGCACGGGCTCTCGCTCGTGATTGAGAGTGGAAAGGAGGTTCTCTATTTCACCGACCTTGGACTGAGTAAAGTTTTAAAAGCCACCACTTCAGGTGAAATCATCGGTGAATGGGGCTTTCCCGAGGCATCTGGAAAATACGAGAAGTCCACCCAATATAAACCGGCATGGACGCTACACCATCCGGATGGAGGATTCTATGTGCTTGATGGCTACGGTCGCGATTACATCTCGCATTATGATGCCAAAGGAAAATATGCAGGGATCTTTGGAGGCAAAGAAGGCGGTATTCCTCACTGGGGGCCTCATGGTGGAATTCTTGAAACTTCCGATAAAGGTGGGCACAGCTTACTCATAGCGATGAGTGATCAGCAAAATTTACTTCGGCTCGGTCTCAATGGCGAAAAGCTCTCCACGACCTCACTTCCGGGTGGTAATCCTCGTCAGATCGCCAAGCACGGCGGTCATTACTTCATTGCTCATCTCGCTGACAACTGGCCAGCCGATCGACAAAGTCGTGGATTTGTTTCTGTTCTCAACTCCGATTTCAAAGTTGTCTCTAACATTTCAGGCAGTCAGCCAGAGTATGACGATTCTGGAAATTTACGGAAAATGAAATCCACCTCGGACACATTCCTTCACCCGCATGATCTCACGATAGGAAAAGACGGCTCGCTTTATGTTGCCCAGTTTCTCTCTGGAAATACGTATCCAATCAAGCTGGAGCGAGTTTAGCGGTCTTGACCAATGATTATGAAATGACGAGCTTGGATGCAGATGAATGATTCATTCCAAAAAGAAAAATTATGCGCTGAAGTCTATCGGCGGATCATAGCACTGACCACTGGAGAAACGAACGAAGTGACCTTGATGGCAACGATTGCTTGCGAGCTTCATCATGCTTTCCCTTATTACAATTGGACGGGATTTTATCGGGTGGTTGAGCCTCAAGTTTTAAAAGTCGGCCCTTACCAGGGTGGACATGGTTGTTTGGTGATTCCGTTCGAAAGAGGAATCTGCGGACGATGTGCCCGCTTGGAAAAAACGCTCAATATCCCGGATGTGCACGCGGCAGAGGATCACATTGCGTGTTCTAGCTCAACGCTTTCCGAGATCGTGGTTCCAGTGTTTGATGCGAATGGAAAACTCCGTGCGGTGCTGGATATTGATTCGGATTCGCCAGCTGCGTTTGATGAGCTGGATGAGAAATTTTTGGATAAGGTATGCGATTTATTCCGAAACCCTGAGATATTTTGGAGTTAGGTTTATAAATGCTCGGTTGTGTTTAAGGCGGAATAAACCACTGATCAACACCGATGGACACTGATAATCATCTGACTACACGTCTCCATTCGAGTTTTGGGTTTTTGAAATTCAGAATGTATCCAAGTCGATATCCAGTGATTTTTAGATAATTCATCATTTGGCCGATTTCCCTGTCGGTGATTTTTTCAATCACCTTCGTATCTACGACGATTTTGCCGAATACAAGCAAGTCGGGGATATAATCACCAACTTACTGCTCTTTGTATAGGATATCGAACTTTTGCTGTTGAACGAAAGGGATTTTCTTTAATCAAAAATTCCACAACAAGTGAGTTTTCATAAGGTTTTTCATGAAATCCATGTCCAAGTTCATTCAACACCTCCATGGCACATCCAACGATTTGTTGTGATTCAGGCTTATAAATTGGTTCATTGTCATCAGTGTCCATCGGTGTTCATCAGTGGTTAAATTTATCTCGAACGTCAATCCAGCTAGCAGCAAAATGCAGCCCTCCCTTGTTACTTTTCACAACGGGGAATTGCCAAAAAGAAAATATTCTATCATCTTCGCCACGTTTTCCATGCAGACCTCAACTTCAAATCCTACCAAACCTCTTCGCCTTGCTGTTCTTGGCTGCGGTGCCAGGGGGCGCACTTACACAAAAATAGCCGCATCCATGGTTGGGCGTTATGAGCTCACGGCCGCTGCGGATCTCGTTGAGTTCAGGGCACAGACGGTCGCGGGCTTCGCGCCTGAGGGGACGGTGCGCACGTTCAAATCAGCCGAGGAATTTTTCGCTGCTGGCAAGTTGGCGGATGTTCTCATCATCGGCACCCAAGATGCCCATCACTATGGGCATGCGGTTAGCGCGTTGAATATCGGGTATGATCTTCTGCTAGAAAAACCAGCCGCCGAAACCCTCGCGCGCTGTGAAGAGCTCGATGCGCTTGCGCGGAAACTCGGACGTCGTATCGTACTTGGATTTGTTCTTCGTTACACGCCGTTTTATTCGGCGGTGAAACAAGTGGTTGATAGCGGCCGGCTCGGAAGAATTATAACCATGCGTTTGAGTGAGGGTGTTGGTGATTTCCACCAGGCACATTCATACGTTCGTGGTCACTGGGGCAATACCGCGAAATCTTCTCCGATGATTGTTGCGAAATGCTCGCACGACACGGATCTCATTTGTTGGCTCTCCGGTTCCAAACCCAAAACGATTTCCAGTTTCGGACGGCTCGATTGGTTCAAACCTGAAAACGCACCTGCGGGAGCTCCGAAGCGCTGTACCGACGGCTGCCCAGTTGCCGCGCAGTGCAATTACGATGCCCATCGCTACCTAACAGAAAAACGTAATTTCCTGCGGATGGTCATGGACGGTTATGAAAATGCAACCGATGAGCAGGTGATCGAGTTTCTCAAAACCTCACCATGGGGTCGTTGTGCCTATCATTGTGACAATGATGTGGTGGATCATCAGATTGTCTCCACGGAAATGGAAAACGGCATCACCGCCAGCCTGACGATGACGGCTTTCGATCACTGCCGGACGATTGAAATCCATGGTACTCTCGGGTCTCTCCGTGGCGGCGAGCCTCTCTCAGATGCTGGCACTCCGGAACTTTGGTTCCGCGAACATCGCACGGATAACATTGAAAGCATTCCTGTAGCAGATCCATCCGCCGAAGGCTACGCAGGCCACGGCGGCGGAGATTACGGTCTCGTCAATGCGCTCGATCAACTGTTGGCCGGCGAGAATGCGATTCCCATCGGCCTGGACGGCTTGGCTGGACACCAGTTGGCATATCTCGCCGAAACTTCACGTGTCAATGGTGCGAAGCCCGTGAATCTCTGAGTTGAAGTGGTAGGTCTTACTGCCGCAACGTTATTCGACGTAATTATATTCTCAGCGCCGATTACTTCGGCTCTCCCAGATCCAATGTGCGCAGATGCTTTGGTAGAAATGAGATGATCAGCATGGAGAAGAAAAAGATCGAGTTCAGCAGCAATGCCAGTGAGTAGAACATGCATGTGCAGACGATGAATGTGATGGCAATTGGTATCAGGAAGCACAGCACCCAAGCATGACCATGGCGATTGAATGGATGATCTGGATTTTTAGCCGCGTCTTGAGTGACTCGATTGTAGATGACAAGGATGATCAAAGAAGCGAGTCCGATCAAAGCAAAGATCAGCCACATGGAATAGGGTTGATAAGTATTCCAAAGCAGCTCGGTGGCACCATAAGAATCCAAATTTGCGGTTTCAGAGAGCAGCGGCATGACTTTTTCCTTAGGCAAAGCTTCAACGGTAGGAGCATCAACACCCAGCTTTTCAATGAGGTAACGTTTCGCTAAAACAACCTTGTCTCCGCCTTTCTGATAGAGACGAGAAGCGATGATTGAACCAACTGACCATCCGATCCCGACAGCGAATCCACTAAATCCAATATATAGAGCGTTTTTACCTTTAGGCGCGATGCTGATGATGAAAAAAGAGTTGGCAGGTCCTGACATCATTTCACCGACAGAAAACAACAGGATCGCGCCTAGGATCCACCAGCCGCTCATGCTCATTCCAAGTCCGTAGGTGGCGAAAATTGCAAGGAAGATACCGATGATGATTGTCACGAGCGGTTTCACACGGCGCGTCATGTAACCCATGATGAAAGTCGCAAGGCTGATGAGCAGGGCGTTGAAATTTATAATCCATTCTTGGGTCAGGTTACCTTCGCCTACAGTCGGGACACTCGCTCCAAAAATCGATTTAAGTGCGTTCGCAAGACCACGAGAATCAATCCAGTCATCGATGAAGTTCGGTAAGATGTCAAAAATTTGAAAAGTCATCAGCCAGAATCCGGCGAAACTCAGTGTGTAGAAAAACAATTTCGGATCAAGCAGTCCGCAGATGGATTGGTAAAACATCTTGATCGGACCGGGTTTATTTACGCCTGTTTGCTTGGGTGCGGTTTCAGGAATGAAAAACAGGATAAGAAAATTTAAGGAAATGGCAGCACCACAAAGCAGGAAAACATAATGCCATTCGAGCACCCGTAGCATACCGGCGCACAGTGGTCCGACAAATCCACCGACATTGACCAATTGATAAAAGACACTCCAGCCGAGTGCTGCGTTGCGTGGATTGAGCTGACTGGAAATGAGGCCGCCAATGCCGGGTTTGAAGATAGCCGTTCCGAGTGCCACGAGCACCGAGCCTCCAAACAACACTTCATATACGCAGTCGATTCCTTTTGCTCGTGCCGACTCGAGTGACATACCTGCTATCAGCTCGGTGAGCGGGATGCAGAATGCCATCACGATGTATCCCAAGAGTTTAAGGAATGTGGAAATCGCAATATTGACCTTGTAACCGTATCGATCTGCAAATCCTCCGGATAAAATCGGTACGAATGATTGCACCACCGCCCAGATGCCGAAGATTTGTCCTTTTTCAATTTGTGTGAGTTCCGGACCACCGCTGCCAATCGCGGCAACCATGAAGACCGGTAAAGCAACACGCGCACCGAAGTAAGCGAAGCGCTCGACGATTTCGATCCATCCAGCGAGCCAGAAAATCTGGCTAAGAGATTTAAACTGTGTGATCAGCGAATCGCCGCGGTCGATGCTGGAGCTTTCGTTTGAATTCATGGGGTAATAACTCTCTTAAATTGAATGTGGAGGTGGGCAGAATCGCCTGAGATGGGCGAGAATTCACGATTATTACGCAAATGACAACCCTAGCCTCGATTTTATCAGGGCGCGAGTTCGCTGTTATCAGGGCGCGAGTTCGCTGTTATCAGGGCGCGAGTTCGCTGTTATCAGGGCGCGACCACCGACTTTGTCGGGGCATCGCTGGAGTCACGCGGTCCAGTTATTCCTTATCTCGGCTGTCGATCCAAATGGTGACGGGGCCGTCATTGGTAAGGGTCACCTGCATGTCAGCACCAAAGATGCCGCGGCCTACGGGTGAATTGAGTTTTTGCGACAAAGCATCGCAGAAATCACGATAGAGAGGATCGGAAATTGCGGGTGGTGCGGCCTTGAGAAAGGAGGGTCGATTTCCTTTTTTGGTAGAGGCGTGGAGGGTGAATTGGCTGGCCACGATGACCTCTCCGCCAATGTCTTGAATACTGCGGTTCATCTTCCCTTCTTGGTCCTCAAAAATTCGTAAAAGTGAGATTTTGCTGCTCAGCCAATCGATGTCCGATGAGTCATCGGCTTCTTCGATGCCGAGCAGGATCAGAAGACCGCGCTGTATGGAGGATACAGTTTTTTGGTCAACGCTGACGCTGGCTGAGGAAACACGTTGGATAAGGGCTCGCATGGGGAGGAGACATAAGACTCGGAGACAGAAGACACAAGATTGGAACGCAGGCATCGCTGAAGCTGGAAAGAGCAAGTCGGGAAATAGTCAGATTTTGCAATCTTTGTCACAGCTGCGACAAAGATTGCAAGTTGTTCACAATGGCTACCACCGATTTTTTTGGGAAAAATACGTGGGATTGACGTGGCAGGTGTGGGTCTGCGAAGTTTTCGTCCTTCCATGGCTGAATTACTGAAACAAAAATCTTCCGCACCGAGTCTTCAACAAGGAGCGAGCGAGGTGGATGATGTGACCCGTGCGTTGCCGCATGCGGTGGGGCCGGAGAAGTCGTTGCTTTCGAGCATGTTGCAGAATTCGCAGGAATATATCGGTGCAGCGATCGAGGAGAAATTGACTGCTGGCCATTTTTATCTTCCGCAGCATTCGACCTTGTTTGGATTTTTGATTGAGTTGTTTGAGGCAGGGGTTGCGATTGAATTGGTTTCTTTGGTGCAGCGCCTTTTGGATAAAGGTCTGTTAGAAAAGTGTGGTGGGCCAGGATATCTCACGGAGCTTTATACATATGCGCCAAGTGCCGGACATTTCCATCATCATCTACAGCATGTAAAAGATAAGTATGTTTTGAGGGCGATCATCCGCAGTGCGAATGAGGCTGTCGCACAGGCGTACGAGGCACCGGACGAAGTGCCGGCACTTTTGGATTCCGTTGAGAAATCGATTCTATCGATCCGTGAGAGCGCGGATACAAATAAAGCCCAGACTCTAAAGCAAACGGTCGAGGAGGTGATGTATAATTTGCAGCAGTTGCTTTCCAAAGAGAAAACTTCTTCAGGTATTAGCACGGGCTTTGAGGAATTGGATCGAAAATCAGGTGGCCTCAAGCCCGGTGAGATGTTCGTCATAGCGGCACGTCCTTCTATGGGTAAAACTTCCCTCATGATGAACATTGTTGAGCATGTTTGTTTGGAACAAGAAAAGCCATGCATGGTTTTTTCCTGCGAAATGAGCTCGGTACAGTTGGTGCAGCGTTTGTTGTTTGCGCGCGCGAAGTTTGCGGTTTCCCAATTATCACGTGGTTACACGCCTATAAAACAGGACATGCAGAGAGTGAAAATCGCTTCAGAGCAGATTATGAGCTCGAAACTTTTCATCGATGACACTGCGGGTATTTCGATCAACGAGTTGCGTGCGAAGGCGCGTCGTAAAAAACGCGATGAGGATATTCAGTTTATCGCGATCGATTACTTGCAGTTGATGAAATCCCGTACCAAACAAGCGGAGAGCTCTCGTGAACGTGAGATTGCAGAAATTTCTGGAGGTATCAAAGCGTTAGCAAAAGAACTGGGAATTCCAATTTTGATTCTTGCCCAGCTCAACCGTGGACCGGAGGGACGGACCGGAAAAAGCCTCGGTATTCCTCGAATGTCTGACCTTAGGGAATCGGGTTCGATCGAGCAAGATGCCGACCTTGTTGGTCTGCTTTATCGTAGTAAATACTATGCCGAGAACGAAGAAGAGCGCGCTGCTTTGGAAGGGAAAGCCGAGTTGGTTTTAGCTAAAAACCGTAACGGTGAAACCGGTGCGATTCCTCTTACTTTCGTGGAAAATCTCATGCGCTTCGAAAGCGGGCCTCCGGCGGAGGAGCAGCAGTAGGTAAAAGCTGAAACGCTGAAAAACTAAAAAGCTGAAATGGTCTCGGCTATGGTTGATTCGCTGGATCTGGGGCTTTGTTGAATAGATCTGTTAGAATTTGCGGAGTGAGAATCTCTGGAGTGATGATAGGTTCTTCTCCTGGAATCATCAGGACGTTCACAGGAATGGCGGTTCGATTGAGTTCCCGGAGTTTTTTTTCGATGGTTGGATTGGGTTTCGTTTTGTCTGCTTTGAGAAAGACGACCTGTTTTTTGTTCGCAAGTGCGATGACTTCTTCCGTGTAGGCAAATTTTTTGTTTGCTTGGCAAGTGACACACCACTTTGCAGTGAAATCGATATAGACTGGTTTGCCTTCTTTGATGATCTCCTCGACTTTTTCCGGTGACCAAACTAGCCATTCCAGTGAGGAAGGTTTTGGGGGTTTGACGAGGAATAGCCCAACAATGGCTATGGTGGATGCAAGGGTGACTCCGATGACACGGCTGCGCTTTGCAAGGTGAGGTAAATTCCATCTACCATAGATCCACGCGGCAGCGGCGATAGCGCTGAGGCCGAAGATGGGATTGAGTAAATTATCCAGATCGATTTGGCCCGCATACACCCAGAGCAGATAACCTGCCGTCGCAAACAATAGAAAAGACATGCCTTGTTTGAAGCTTTCCATCCAGGCGCCAGGGCGGGGTAGGAGATCGATGAGTTTAGGGAAAATGGATAAGACTAGATAAGGAGTTGAGAGGCCAATTGCCATTGCTGCAAAAGCCGTGAAAAAAGGAACAGCTGGTAAAGCGATGGCTGCGCCGATAGCTGCGCCGAGAAACGGAGCGGAGCAGGGAGTAGCGACCACTGTGGCTAGAATGCCTGAGAAGAAAGAACCTGAGAGTCCTTGTTTGGTCTGAAGCGAACCACCGACTGAAGTTGCGGAAGCGCCAATTTCAAATAGCCCGAACATGTTCAGTCCTAACAGAAACATCAGCAGCATCAGCGAGACAACCACCCAAGGATTTTGTAACTGATAACCCCATCCAATTGAATCCCCACCCGCAGCGCCGCGAGCGGCAAATAAAATACCACTGAGCACTGCAAACGATGCAAGCACTCCTAAGGTGAATACGACACCGTGCATGACGATCTTTTTGCGATCCGATCCTGCTTGTTGAACAAAGCCCATGATTTTAAGGCCGATGACAGGAAATACACATGGCATTAAATTGAGAATCAACCCGCCAAGAAACATGCCTCCAAGAATGGGTAGCAGAGCGATAAAATCTGCAAATGTATAAGCGACTGCCTTTTTATCCGAGTCTGCAGAACCTCCGATTTCTAATTCAGGAATAATCAGGTCGGGTGCGCCTACGAGGATTCCCGAAATTGAGTTGCCTTGAGGAATCGGTTCATCCAAGAAGTCGACTTTCTTTCGAGCGATTTTTAATAAGTAACTTCCTTCGCTTTCAATGACTTCACCGCCATCAGAGAGAGCTTTCAGATAAACTTGGTTAGGGATGAAATCGGTTGGACGTGCATTCAAACCCTTGAGTTCGAGTTCGACAAAATCAGGATTTGTTTTGGCAGGGTATGCGGCTGCTTTTACGTCAGCATGTAGTTTCTTTGGAATACGTTGCCTTGCGGTCTCGAACAGACTGCTTTGCGTGAGATCTTTGATTGGGCTCTCTGCAACGGGAAGGTTCAGGGAAAAACTGGCTTCTTCGTCGATGCAGGATTTTTCGCAGATCTGCCAATTCGCTGTGGCGGAGAATGTAAAAGTGCTGCCTAGGGTAAGTGTGGCAGGTGGAGTGATTTCGACCAAAAATACGGGACTGCCATTGTAAACAAAACTTTTGCCTCCAAAGCCCTCTTTAACTTCGGGTGTTGGCCATTGAATCGGACCTGCGCTAGCACCTTCAGGAAGATTCCATTTGATTTCTGGCGGTAACTCCACGCCTCCGGAATTGATGTAATAGCTATGCCATTTCTCCGGATGCTCCAATTTGAGCGCGATCATGAAAGGTTTTCCAGCAGTTATAGAGCTGACTTCCGGTAAGAGGGTTGCGGTCGACTCCTTTTTTTCAGCAAGAGCTGCAGAACCAAGGGTAAGTAAGAATAACAGGATACGCATGTGCTTATGAGACGTTACTATGGGTTTTCATCCAAATAAATTTTTTTATAGGCAGGGATGCGTATCCTTACGCGTCCATATCTTCCGGTGGTTATTAAGGAAAGGGCTCGCTGGAGTATGGCGCGCCGTCAGATATGGACGTCTAAGGATAGACGTCCCTGCCATGAATTCACAGTTGAGCTTTGGGGGATAAAACCTAAAGTCTCGCGCAGATTATGTTTTCAGCCCTTGGTGACAGCCTAGATAAGACCTTCCGCAATCTCCGCGGGGTGGGTAAAATTTCTGAGAAGAACATCACGGATGCGTTGCGTGAGATCCGTATCGCTCTTTTGGAGGCAGATGTGGAGTTCGGCGTGGCCAAGGAGCTGATCGCGCGAGTCAAAGAGGCGTCGATGGGTGAGGATGTGTTGAAATCGATCAAGCCCGGCGAGCAGATTGTCAAATTTTTCCAAGACGAACTGACTCGGGTTTTGGGTGGAGACAATGTCCCGCTCGATCTCAATCCGCCAGCGCGGATTCTCATGGTCGGCCTTAACGGTGCCGGTAAGACCACGACTTCGGCGAAGCTGGCGCGTCGTCTGAAAAAAGAAGGCCGCAGACCGTTGTTGGTGGCGTGTGATTTATATCGCCCAGCAGCGGTCGATCAGTTGGTCACATTGGCTGGCCAGATCGATGTGCCGGTTTTTGCTCCGGATCGAGGTGAAACGGATTTACTGAAAGTCGCGCGTGAGGCGATTGCCTACGGCGAGGAAAAAGGCGCTACGGTTTTGATTTTCGATACCGCGGGTCGGCAAGAAATCGATGACAAGCTCATTGAGGAATTGAAGCACTTGCATGCGTTCATTAAACCGAAGGAAACGATGTTGGTTGCGGATGCTGCAACTGGACAACAGGCGGTTTCGGTGGCAAAACATTTCGATGATGCAGTGGGAATCACGGGTATTATTCTAACGAAACTCGATGGCGATGCGCGCGGTGGTGCGGCACTTTCGATGCGTGAGGTGACGGGCAAGCCTATCAAATACGCGGGAGAGGGCGAAAAGCTGGATCAGTTGATGGAGTTTCATCCATCGCGCATGGCGGATCGGATTCTCGGCATGGGCGACATCGTCAGCATGGTCGAGAACGTGGCGGACAAGGTCAACGAAGCCGATGCGATGCGCTCGATGAAGCGGATGCAAGAAGGGAAATTCGATTTCAACGATTTCCTTGATCAGATGAAAATGATCCAGAATCTCGGTCCGCTTGAGGGCCTGTTAGGTTTGATGCCGGGTTTCAATAAGATAAAAAAACAACTTCCGGCGGGTGCGTTGGATAACAGCAAATTAAAACGCACCGAAGCGATTGTGCTTTCGATGACGCCGATGGAGCGTTCGCGTCCCGAGATTATCAAAGGTTCGAGGCGTCAGCGCATCGCAGCGGGTTCAGGGACATCGATTGTGCAGGTTAATCAGCTCATCAAGCAGTTTGGTGAAATGCGCAAGATGATGAGAAATCCCGGCAAGATGAAGAACATGATGAAGCAAATGGGCGGCGCCGGCGGGATGGGTGATATGATGAAAGGGCTTGGTGGGAAATTTCCGTTTTGAGGGGTCAATGATGAAGAGTGAAGAGCCAAAAATTTCTTCATTCAAAAATAAAAAATTAACAATCATCAATCGTCAATGTCTTGGGAGCGTTAGCGACTTCAGGACTAAACGAAGTCCTCGCCGCTTGGACGGAGCGAAGCGGAGTCAATCAAAGCGAATAGCAAAATCGCTCATCTCAAAGCATTGATTTACGATTGATGATTGTTGAGGTTTGATTTTTGATTTACAAAAGCGAGCCTCAGACATTCGCTCTTGATTCTCTTTTCCAAATCCTCAAAATTCTCTCCCCATGCCTGCTTCGACCTCAATTCTCCAAGATAAACTGCACGAATATCCCCAGCAAGATGTGATCGACGGATCCGGTGTCGGATCGGATTCGATTCTCAATGATTGCCTCAATCAGAACGAAGGAGTGCTTCAGCTGGTGCACCGCTATGCCGGCCGCACCTTTTGCACACCGGGAAAGCGCCTTCGCCTCGATGCGAAATCGTATTACCCGGACTACATGAACGGGACGGGTCTTGATGAAGTTTGGATGTGCTGCACCGTGCCGATTGTGACAGGAGTCATCGATACACGTACGGGCAAGGCGCCGTTTCGTGAAGGAGAAGCACATGTCCTCACGCCAAACGGGCAGTTCATCTCACTTCAGGATTTGATTGCGGCTAATCCGGAAGCTGTCATGGGAGAGAAAATCACGGCATTTTCGAAAGCTTTGTTCGGCAATATCACTTGGCCGATTGTGTCCAAGAAGTTCGACAACCTGAACCCCATTCCCCACCACCTTCACTGGTCGAAGTGGGAAGTTTACGACATCAATTCTTTCGATAATCCTGGAGTCAGTCCGTCGCATTATCACACCACAGCCATGGGCCTTTACCCGTTCGTGACAAAGGATGATTTCCTCGCCTGCATGAAGCGTTGGGGACAAGGTGATTATAACGGAGTGCGGCACTTGTCGCCACACACGATGATGCACATTGATAACGGCTTTGTGATGCCAAATGGTGTACTGCACTCACCGACCGACCTTTGCACGCACGAGTTGCACGTCACGATGGACGAGCATTTCCTGGCCGAGGACCTGACACTTGACGGACGGATCGGAGCAGCCGATGCGTTTTACGCGTGCCGGGAAGTGGACTATCCGAAGGCCAAGCACGAAGACTGGGAATTCCTCGTCGACACATTCGACTTCAAAGCGAATCAGGACCCGGACTTCGTGAAGAAGAATTCGCGCCCGGCTATCGCCTCCAAAGAATTTTCCGGCGACGGAGTGGACGCGCAATGGGTTGTTTACGGTGATTTCCTCGGCGACCAGAAGTGCTCCATTCTTCGTCTCATCGTAGCGCCTGGCGCCAAGACGAATTTCTGCCCGGAGAGCCCAACTCTGTTCCATACGAACCGCGGACGTGGTCGGGTTGGAAAACTCGCAGTGAAATATCACCAAGACATGAAGCTTGGTGAACTCTATCCCGAGATCGGTTTCATCACCCAGGCCGCGCTGAACCGCGGTGGTGTCGAAATCGAGAACACGGGGACTGAACCGCTCGTGTTGACCTTCGATTTCCCACAACACGCGCATTCCAAAACTCCCGGTGTTGCGCCGAGATAGTCGCTTGATTCTTGATAAAATATTCATGAAGGCAAGCGGAGGAGCGGTTTGTTAAATCGGCTTTTCAGGGCTAGGATTGTTAGGTGTCATATCCCCAGGGCTGGCATAAATTAGGCCTTTGGCCTGAGGATTAGACTTTTGGTAACCAGTCTATAGCACCAATATTGCAAACTATATCAGCCTAGGGCAACGCCCTAGGTAAGGGGATATCCAATCCTGCGGTCTTTACAGCCGCATTTCAAATTGGGCAATATCTCTGGGTGATCCAATTTTCCGATGCTCCTTACCAGTTTTTTGAGGCGAAGCCATCGCCGTTCTTGATTCGTTGTGGGCGGGTGATGAATCAGCGATTCTTTCTCCCGGGACCAAATCATCAGATCAAAGAGATGGTCTTGGATGGAGCCAAAGAAGAAATCCGCGAGGCGATAGCAAAAGGCGAGCGCTTAATGTTTGTGATCAATCATCCGACTCACAGCGATCCGCAGGTCGTGACGGAGTTACATCGGCGGCTCGGGGTTGATTCCTGTTTCATGGCGGCGTATGACGTTTTTTTAAGAAGTCCGGTCAATGCATGGGTGATGCAGCGGATGGGGAATTTTTCGATTGATCGTGAGGGTAGTGATCGGAAAGCGATGGCTGCAGCGATCGACGTGCTGAAAAAGGGCGCGCGCGCGCTAAATATTTTTCCCGAGGGCAATGTATTTCTGATGAATGATCGTCTCGCCCCGTTTCTAGATGGCGCGGCATTCATTGCTATCAAAGCACAAGCAGCACTTGATGGTGTCCCGGTGAAGATTGTTCCGATTAGCATGAAATACACGCATCTAACAACTCCTCGTGAAGCAGTGACAAAGCGGATGTTGGATTTAGGAGCGCGCAGTGAATACGTTTTCCCTGCGGGTTCTAATGGCGATCCAATTTCAGCAGTGATGGGAATGGGTCGGCATATGTTGGCGCGTTACTTGAGAGCGCATGGACATGCCGATACCTTGGGAGTGGAAGATGCGTCTTTGTATGATGCGCTTGGAGGGTTTGCAGATAAGTTGATGGATGATTTGGAGGTCGCGTTAGAGCTTTCTGCGGTCAAGGCGGTTGGGTTGTCGGATCGGATTTTGAAAATCCGCTCGCGCCTGCATCAGCTTAGGACGGATCGCAGTGTAGCACCTGATCCTGCGCTCGATGGAATGGCAGAGCGCGCTATCTTGGCGTTGAGAATCCATGGTTATCTTTCGCCATACCTTATCGAGCGACCGACAATAGATCGTTACGATGAAACGGTTGAACGGATCGCTGAGGATTTCCATTCAAAAGCCATGCCGCGCACGGGGCCGCGTCGTGTGATGGTGCGAGTGCATCCGCCAGTTTGTGTTTCGGATTTCATTTCCGCTGCCGGCGGTAATACAAGAGAAGCGATTTCTAAAATTACTCAGGAAATGCTGCAAACCATTCAGATAGGAATCGATGCCTTGAATGAAAGAAATGATACGCCGGGGGCGGAGATCGTGAGAAGATTGTAGATTGGGGATTGAGTATCAAAATGATCTACGATCTTTTATCCTAGAAAGAGAAATGAACCGCAGATGGACGTTGATTTTAAGAATCTTCTGAAGAATTCCATCTTCACCCTGAGGGTGAAACTGATAATCGATGCAACTCTTTGATTATCTGCTTTAATCTGCGTCCATCTGCGGTTCTATTTTCCTCTTTAGGTTTATCTACAATCCACGATCTCTTCTACGGAAGAATTCTTATAAGCGGGCTTGGTTTGTGATTTCAGTGTGCTAGCTTGCATCTCGATGAGCCCCGGAAGGCGGGTGCGGGAATTTGCTGTGCGGTTGATCATGATGTCGTTCTTGGTGGAACGACCGTGCTTGTGAGTGATGGGTTTCACGAATGCACACCTACAAACTATGAAATTATTTATCGGAAATTTATCTTACGACACTACAGAACAAAAACTCGCAGAAGCACTCGCGGAAATCGGAACGATTACTGATTTCCGCCGCCCAAAGGATTTTGATACGGGTAACCCACGTGGCTTCGCCTTCATCACCATGGATAGCATGGAATCCGGGGAAAAGGCGATTAAATTGTTAGATGGAATGAAGATGGATGGTCGGGAATTGAAAGTGAACGAAGCGGAAGAGCGCAGGAACGATCATCCGGCAGATCGCCCGGCAAAAGTTTCGATGAGTATCCCGAAGCAGCGTCCCGTTGACGACAGGCCTATTGGAAAAGACGGAATGCGGGTTCGTTATAAGGGGATTTAATGATGCGTGAAGGGTTAAAGTTCTTCGCAGTTCAAAAATCATCAATCATCAATCGTATATCGTAAATCGCATCAAATGATCAAACCCCCGTAATAAGGAATTGATTGATGATTGATGATTTTTGATTTTTGAATGAAGAGGCGCGACTGGAGTCGCGCGGTCCACATTAATCCACAAGATTATCGACGCGTTGTGCGAGTTCGATATCGAGTTCGGTGACGCCACCGACATCGTGGGTGGTAAGCTTGAGAGTTACCTTGGTGTATTTGATGGTGATATCAGGGTAGTGCTGAGCTTCCTCCGCGATCTCACCGACGTTGTTCACGAAATCGATTCCATCCATGAATTCCTCAAACTCAAATGAGCGCGTGATGGAATTTTTCTCAATCTCCCATTCCGGGCATTTTTTGAGTGAGTCTTTTAAATCGCTTTTTTCTAACAGTTCTGACATGAGATGTGGAGTTCGTTGGATGTGTCTTGCGAGAGATTGGACGGATGTTTTCGGAATTGGCAAGCCCGTGTTTGAAGTTTCTTATATTTTTTTATTTTAACAAATTGAGGTAATTTTGGGCTCGAAACCGGGTTGCAAAGGGCATTTGGCTGTGACAGCTTTAGTTCATGAAAAAATTGATTTCTGTCTTATTTTTGGCCTTATTCATGGGGAGTTTGACTTCCTGTGCACCATCGACCCCTCAGAAGCGTATTCAGGAGCGTCCTCGAGACTTCGCGAAACTCAGTGAAAAGCACAAAGAATTGGTTTCTAAGGGCGAAATTGTCAAAGGAATGAACAAGGATGCTGTGTATTTTGCATGGGGAAACCCCGCGGCCCAGTCGGAAGGTCAACGGAATGGGAAGTTCTCAGAGCGCTGGGATTATGAAGGGCGTCACCCTGTAGTCAGGCACAATTTCTTTGGTGGTTACACAACGGGAGGATTTGGACCCTATGGATATTCCGGATACGGTGCGGGTTTTGGCCCTGAAGTAACCTATATTCCCTACGTTAGAGCCTCGGTCTGGTTCTTAGGTGGTAAGGTAGATGAATGGGTGAGAGAGCGCTGATCGTTAATTCTGGAAAGTAAGATTTTATAAATTGAACGATATGATGCGACGAATGATATTTGCGGTGCTGGGAAGCTTGGCTTTGGTGATGGGGTTTTCATCTTGCTTAACGCATTCTGGTTTAACTGGGATTTCTGCTTACCAAGCTTATGACAGGCCGGCAAAACTCCCGAGTCATCCATCTGCGGTCAAAGTCAAGGTATCTCTCTCCAAACAGCGCGTTTACGTAATGGAAGGTAGTGAAATGCTGATGGTGATGCCGGTTTCGGTCGGTACGTCAGATACTCCGACACCGACGGGTGTTTTTCATATCGAGACCAAAGAAACTAGGCGTCGGGATCATATGCACGGTTATGCAACGAACGGGAAAACGTATCGCAAAGTGAAAGTTGGCGCTGCGCCAGCGGGTTGGAAATACAAAGGAATACCGATGCCTTATTGGTGTGAATTTAAGCCAGATTATGGGTTCCACACGGGTTGGATCAAACATTCGCCATGCACCAATGGCTGTATTCGCATGCATGAAAATTTAGCGCCGAAGTTTTTCCGCATGGTTTCTGTGGGCACGCCAGTATCGATTGAATACACACAACCTGAAGATACAGAACATGCAAACATCCCATTGCATCCTGATGCAGGCCCTTTGAAAGATTACTCAGGAGATATGTATTTAGGTGATGGATATTTCTCGCATCACAAAACTCCGCAATTTGATTGAGGTTATGACCAAGCGATTTGCGATTCTTTTCTATCGATCGATCATTGACCTTGCATCGTAGACAGATCAGTTGCCATGTTGCTGAATTGAAAATGAAAAAATTCTCAGAGATAATCACACATCCGGGTAGTTCGCACAAAGACGAGTTTCTTGCGTGCAGCTTATTGGTTGCCGTGCATGAAGCTCCGATCCTGCGGCGTGATCCAACTCAGCTAGACATTAGCAATCCACGCATCGCAGTGGTAGATGTCGGTGGTTTCCATCAGCCGGAATTGGGAAATTTTGACCATCATCAGTTTCCGAAAGATCATCCGCCGACGTGTTCACTGAGCTTGGTATTGATGGATATGGGGTTGTATGATGATGCGCGGCAATACTGTGATTGGCTGGAAGTCGCGGAGTGGTTTGATACTCGTGGGCCGCAAGAGACAGCGGCTTGGTTGGGAGTGGAGCGCGAGTTGCTTGCGAAATTGAACTCAACCGTCGATCTCACCTTGCTTCGTAGATTCGCAGGGATGTCGGAAATTCGCTCGGGTGAGCCGATGTGGGAGGTCATGCGTTGGATAGGAACGGATTTGATTGGCTACCTGAGATCGCTCCGGGAAAAACTGAATGAGATCGCGCTCAGCAGCGAAATATGGGAAATCGGTGAAGGCGATGCGCATTTCCGCGTTCTGTTTTTGCCGCGTTCTGCAAATATTTCCGATGATGCTTCAGCGGGTCTGGCACGGTATGCAGCTGGATTACCAGAAGACCAGCAAGTAATAGGAATGGTCTATCCGGATCGGCGTGGGGCTGGCTTTGCCCTTTCGCGATTCAATGACAATTTAGGTTTGGATTTCATGTGCGTGGAACAGGAGCCCGATGTGCATTTTGCTCACATTCGTGGTTTCGTGGCTAAAACTTCTGCGGTAGATTTGGAAAGAATTCGCGAGTTGCTGATGAAAAGTCGCGTGACAGTCTAACGGAACATGTCAGCCTAGGGTCATGAGTGATATTTCGATTTCGAGTCTGAAAGAGCAGGCGGGCGATGTGCCACTGATTGCGTCCATCATCGCGCAATTGCAATCGCGCGCGGTGAAGTCTACCAAAGATGGCAAGCCATTTCTTGATCTCGTATTTGTGGATTCTACGGGATCGATCAGTCTGAAAGTTTGGTCAAATGCACCGCTTTACACTGAGATAGAAAAAATGGCGATCAATGCAATCATGCGACTTGATGGCGAGTGGACGCAAAACCAATACGGCGTTAATGGTAGCAACATCAGTTGGTCATCACTGCAAGAGGAAGAGATCGCTGTATTTCTTGCGGGAGACCCTGAGACTCGTGATAAACAACAACGCGACTATTCGGAGATTCTTGGATTCTGCCAGAGCATGACGGATCCGAGGTTGAAGCGTTTGGCAGAGTGTTTTTTTGAAAAGATGGGGGATCGATTTGGTCGTACCGCGGCTGCTCGGAAAAATCATCATGCTCGGCGGGGAGGGTTGGTGGAGCATGTCGCGCAAATGATGCGTTCTGCCGATGCGATCTGTGGCATTTATCCTGAGTTGAACCGGGATCTCATGATCTCCGGCGTGCTCTTTCATGACTGTGGCAAGCTTTGGGAAAATTCTTATCCAGAAGAGGGTTTCGCACAGATCCACTCGAAGTATGGAGAGATGTTAGGTCACATCCCGATGGGTATAGAGCTCGTCAATAAACTTTGGAATGATCTATCAGATGTATCTGAGTTCGATGCTTACGCAGAAGCCAAACCCGCGACCGAAGAAGTCAGGATCCATCTTCTGCACCTCATCGGAAGCCACCACGGGCAATTGGAATTCGGTTCTCCTGTGCTACCAAAAACACCTGAAGCTCATGCGCTTCATTACATCGATAATCTCGACGCCAAAATGGAAATGCTACGTGATGCCTACGCTCAAAGCGCGGAAATCGCTCCGGGGATATATGACAGAGTCTTTCCATTAGCAACCAATCTCATCAAACCGCTAGCGGGTTTTGAGGGGGGGATTTCCTAGCACTACTTCAGTATGCGATATCTTTTTGGTCGATGATTCTGGGATACTCATCGCTACACACCGCGACCTCGGGCTATGGTCTGTAATCCTATAAACAGAAATGGAACCACGGATGGACACAGATAGACACGGATAATCAAAGACTTATGAATTTTTTCAGTCTCACCTTTTAGGTGAATGAAGAATTCTTTCTAATCCTCTTAGCATCAGTGTTAATCAGTGTTAATCAGTGGTTCATTTTCCTCTTTAGGGTAATCCTTTCTGGATTGTAATATGTTGAGCGCGAGCTATTCCGATCCCAACGGGATTACAGATATTAGCCTGGGGTCGAGAAGCATAGCGACGACTACACCAGGGAAAATGAGAAAGAAAATTCGACCCCGGAGCGGGTCGCAGAAATGTCGGCAGCAGGATGCAGTCGCTCCTTGGTTATTCTTGGATTGCGGAATTTTCCTCGATCCAATTTTTTTGGAAGGTTTGCCAGTGTTGTTCTGCCTTCGAATGATCGTTCGGGTCTAGAGAAATATATACTTTGTGAAAAGCTGCGCCGGCGAGAGGGAGGTTTTTATTTTGTGGATTTTGTCCGGCAAGTATGGGATCGGATGCAGGTGGAGTTTTATCTAATAACTTATCGACCAAGTCTGAAAATTGATTGGCGACAAACTTTTGCGTTCCCTTGCCTGTAACATGATGCAGCGAAATAGGCGTTTTGTATTCGATGATGGGTTTGTCATCGGTGTTGATAGGATAGTTGTCAAACAAGCTCCGTGATGCGGTTACGTTACCGCAGTAGAAAAAGAGAATGTCTCGTTGGCTTGGTAGGTGTAAATGTTGAACGGCGTTCACATCTGTATCGGAAATGGGTTGGCGGCTGATATTTTTTTCGAAAAGCTCATCAGTCGGCAGCTTTGACTTGTCCTGGTGACCAATGAGAGCTGCAATTTCCGCACCTGGCTGGAAGTTGTGACGCCATAGTGTGACTTGATTGAAGGCGGAGAGCATGGTTTTGGTGATGACGCCAAATTCATATTCCGAGATCTGATAGAGAGGTAGCCATTGGACATAAACACCGTTGGGATTGAGGCGTTTTTTAGCCGATTGATAATGTTCAAGGCTGTAGAGGCTTCCAGTGCCGCGATGATAGGGGATGAATAGATCGGCATTGATCATATCGAACTTTTTGCCTGTGGCCATCAGGTGATTGCGGCCGTCTTCGACGGTGACTTTTGCTCTGGGATCGTTAAACAAGCCGTTGGTGTAGTCGGTATTGTCGACTTTTCCGGTCATGTATTTTTTCGAAGCTTTGACCACATCTGGCAGTAACTCGCAAACGGTGACTTCTTTGATGTTTCTGAATTCTTGTTTGTTTAATGCTTCACCGGCTGTGGCACCTGTGCCCATGCCGAGGTAGAAAATGCTTTCGGTTTCTGGATAAATGAGAAGCGGGATTCGGGTTTGTAAAATTTGCGATATTCTGGAGGAGGTTGATCCCAAGCTGTAGCCTGAATTCACTTTGATGGAGTATCCTGCTGTGTCGCTTTGCACGACCGAAACCGTACCATCGCTGGCTTCCCATACTTCGACGATGGTTTCAGGTTCGGCGGCGTCGACGGTTCCTGTGACTGGAAGATTATTGGGATTAAGAATCGTTAGACAGACGATAAAGATAAAAGCGGTTAGAATTTTTGTGGCGCCTAAAGTTGTGCTTTTCTCAGTTGGCATAATCAAGGCGATGATGAAATAGCTCGCTGCAATGATCTGAACAGAGCGCCACATTCCTAGGAATTGGAGCAACAAGAACCCGCAGATCATTGCGCCGAGAATGGCGCCTATGGTGTTGATGGCAGAAAGAGCGCCGATGCTTTTGCCGGGTTGATCTGCATAACGTTCTTCGCTTTTCATCAAAAACGGAAATACCGTGCCGAGAACTAGGCAGGGTAGTCCGATGGTTGCGAAACCGGTTTTGAAAAGATTCCATACGTAATATGCAAACGAAACATTTGTCGGAATCATCTGCAACTTATCGGTGATGGAGGAAAAGATGAATGGTGAGATTGCCACGCCGATGCCGCTCAATATCATGAGGAAAAACAGGGTCTTGATAGGATGTGCACTGCGTTTTGCTAACCATGATGCGAACAATGCACCGAGCGCCAGGCATATGAGTATGACAATCAGCACCGCGGAAAAACTGTAGACGGAATTTTCATGAACCTGAGCGAACATCCGTGTCCAAAGGACTTCTAGCGCGAGCACGTTGAAGCCAGAGATGAAGGCGAAGGCGTAGATGACGAATCGAGAGGCGGCTTTGGCTTGTTCGACCACGGGTTCGGCGACTTCTTTTTTCTTCGATACTGATTTTTTGGAGCTATTTGATTTTTGTTCAGGTTCAACAACTGCGGCTTCAGCGACTGCGGTTTCAGGCCTGCGCGCAATGAGAAATGAAACCAAAGCGATGGCGAGTGAGATGAAGATCCCGAGAAAGCAGGTGAGTTTGAAACCTAACAGAATGATGAGAAAGAAGCCGGTGATGAAGGCTCCGGCGGCAGCGCCGATTGTGTTGATGCCGTAGATTTTTGCTGCGGTATTGCCGAAGCTGGTTTGAGTGCGGATGAGAAATTGTCCCAAGACCGGAATCGTTCCGCCCATGAAGAATGACGGAGGGAAAACCATCAATAAAGTCAGTAGGGATTTGAGGATTAGCAGATTCGTGCCAGGGCCGACCGATTGATAGATGGTAGGGTAGAGTCTGTGGAAATAATTCAGGACGACCAAAAAGAAGATCCCAGAAACGGCTATGCCAAGTTCTAGGCATGCGTATGTGTGTAGTAGCTTTGGCAAGCGTGCACAGCGGTTCCCCCAGAACCAACTACCTGTCGCTAATCCCAAGAAAAAAATTCCGAGTGTGATGGCAGCGGCATAGGAGGTATTTCCTAGCAGAAGTCCCAACTGTCGCATCCAGAGGATTTGATAGAGTAACCCCGCAAAACCGGAGAAGAACACCATCAGATAAAAAATACCGCGCTTGGACTGGCTCATAGGTGGGTTTTCCTATGGCCTCACTCCTGATGTCTTGCGCGAGGCTCGCGTTTGGCGACGGTGTCTGCGCCGGGAGCGGTGACGAAGGGGCCGCCTTCTAGTGGAGCGACTCCAGTGGAAGCAACATCCGGCATGTCGGTAGGGCGGCCTGCAAGCGGGAAATCCTTTCGCAACGGGAAAAACGGATAACCCTCCCACATCAGGATGCGTCTTAGATTCGGATGGTTGCTGAAAGGAATGCCCATCATGTCCCAGACTTCGCGCTCATGCCAATCGGCCCCCGCCCAGAGATTGACTGCGGTCGGTATAGCTTCGTCTTCGGAGACCTTTGCTTTCAGGCGCAGGTGGCGGGTGTCGTCGAGCGAAGCTAACTCATAAACGACTTCGAAACGTGGTTCTTCGCCGAAGTGATCGAGTGAGGAAATGTCCAACAACATTTCATAAGCTAATTTTTCTTTGCAAATCGCCAAGGCTTTGGGCAGTGCTTCGAGCGTGAGATTGAGTGTGTGTTCGCCGCGGAACTCGAGCTCGGAGATGATACCTTTTCCGAGAGCTTTATGCAGGGCAGGCAGATCGTTTGAGGCAACTTGGCTAGTGAGGGTTGCTGACATGTTAGGAAAGGGTTCTGTGAGAAAAATGGATGGAGGATTTTCAGACGTTTTCTTCGATAAACGTTTTCTTTTGATCCATGGTCGCGTGCTCCAATTCAATTTTTTCCTGTAGTTTCATCAAGCCTTCAATGAGGGCCTCGGGACGTGGAGGGCAGCCAGAAATGTAAACATCGACAGGGATGAGATTGTCGATGCCTTGCAGCACGGCGTAGGAGCGATACATCCCACCGGAAGAAGCGCAAGCACCCATTGCGATACACCATTTTGGCTCAGGCATCTGATCCCATACGCGTTTCACTGCAAGAGCCATTTTGTAAGTGACGGTGCCAGCGACGATCATGACGTCCGCTTGGCGTGGAGAGAAACGCATGACTTCCATACCGAAGCGGGAGATGTCGAAACGGGAAGAAGCGGTCGCCATCAGCTCGATTGCGCAGCAAGCAAGTCCCATCGGCATCGGCCAGAGAGAGTTCTTTCTCATCCAGTTGATCGCGGCATCGACCCGAGTGAAGATGATATTACCTTCGATCTTGGAATCGTAGGCGGCGTAAGTTGGGACAGTTGCGGTGCTTTCCATGGTGCGGCGTGGCTTACGGGAAAGATGGTGGCTTGACGCGGTTGGCTCAAGTGGATTGTGAAAAATTTCACAAGCAGAGGGTGGGATCGCCCAGTGAAATGAAGAAAAGAACCACAATCGCAGCGTAGCGAAGATGGCCGGACTGCTTATTATCCGAAATAATATGGTCCGGCTATTTCCGCAGCGCTGCGCTTCCGCTACCTATTCTCTTGTCTCCAGTATGCGGTAGAGGAAATCCCCCTTGACCTCGTGGCTGGTTGGTCCATCTTGGTAATGGATGAAAAAGATATTTCAGCGCTGCTTTGCTGTGGTCTTCGCGATTTGTGTCGTGAGTCCAGCATGCTGCTGTGCTTTTTCCAATGATACGGGGACTTCTGACCTCTCTTCCTGCTGCGATGGTAAGAAAAACCCTGATTCAGAGCACGATTGTGGCTGTGTGAAAATGGAAGCCGCCACGGAATGGAAAACCAAAGAAGCGATTTCAATTAACCCTATCCAGCTTCCAGCGTTTCCTGGATATGAAATGATTTCTCTCCAAGTATTTCCGGAAACCGCTGAGGTCGAATCGATCCGTAATTTTAGGGTCGATACCAGCCCGCCTGCTCGAAGACGGGCGTGGCTCCAATGTTTTTTGATCTGATAAAATAGGCAGGTCGCTATGTACGACTGATTTCCGAGCCATCGCTTGGATGAGTCTTTTCTCGGCTTTTCAGCCCCAAAAACCCTATTTTTTACCTTGGAATCTTTCCTGTCATGAAAACGTTTTTTTTCCTATTTCTCCTGACCCTTCCTCAGCTACATGCCCGGCTGGTCGAGTATGATTTAACCATTGCCGAGCAAAAATGGACACCCGGAGATCTCAAACCTGTGCGCGCGCTGACGATCAACGGCGGAATTCCCGGTCCGACGATACGGTTTCGGGTAGGCGATACCGCACGGATCCGGGTTCACAACCATTTAAAAAAAGAGGACACCTCGATCCATTGGCACGGTCTGTTGTTGCCCAACGCACAAGACGGAGTTCCATACGTGACCACTCCACCTATCCAACACGGAACGACGCATACCTTTGAATTTCCCATCACGCATTCCGGCACATATTGGTATCACAGCCACACAGGCTTGCAGGAACAGGTCGGCGTTTACGGTTCGATAGTGATCGAACCAAAAGGCGGCGAAGCCATTAAGACGGATCAAGATCACGTTGTGGTTTTGTCAGATTGGACACTTGAAAGCGGCGAGGAAGTCATGCGTTCTCTCAAGCGTGGCACGGAGTGGTATCAGTTCAAAAAAGGCAGCTCGCAAAGTCTGTTAGGTGCGGCAAAGGCGGGCGCAATCAAAGATTTTTTCTTACGCGAACGCTCGCGCATGCCGGCGATGGATATTTCTGATGTCGCTTATAATGCGTTTTTAGCAAACGGTAGACGTTCGATTCATCTTCCGGGTAAGCCGGGAGAAACAGTTAGATTACGTTTTATCAATGCTGGTGCATCGACCTATTTTTATCTCCAATCATCGACTGGCCCGCTGCGCATCGTCGCAGCCGACGGGCCTGCGGTGCAGCCGATCCATGTGAAACGTTTGCTTGTTGGGATGGCGGAAACCTATGATGTGACTGTTAAAATTCCTCTAACGGGAAAGTGGGAAATCCGCGCGACCTCGCAGGATGGATCGGGGCATGCGTCGATCTGGTTGGGTGAGGGGAATGAAAACCGGGCGCCCGAGGTGCCAAAGCCGAATCCTTACAACATGGATGCTCATATGATGGCAGCGATCGATCAGATGAGCATGATGGGTGAGGGCAAATCGTTACATATGAGCGATGCCGAAGCGCTTGCGATGGAACCAGAACGCCCGCTTGCGCCATATGCTCGCTTGCGTGCGTTGAGTTCGACGGAGTTGCCCTCGAAACTCCCTCGTCGCACCATCACCCTGCGTGCCACTGGCGACATGGCGCGTTATGTTTGGTCGTTCAACGGCAAAACCTTTGCCGAAGAAGGCGTGATCCCGATCAAGAGAGGCGAAGTGATACGGATTGAATTTTTCAACGACACCATGATGCATCATCCGCTTCATTTGCATGGTCATTTCTTCAGAGTGCTGATGGGGCAGGGGAAATATTCACCACTGAAACACACCATCGATTTGCCACCGATGACCAAGCGCACGATTGAGTTCGAAGCGAATGAAAAAGGGGATTGGTTGTTTCACTGCCATCTTCTCTACCACATGCATGCGGGTATGACTCGGATCTTTTCATATCAAGGTGACGACTGGGAGCCACCGGGAAAATTGAAGGAAGGCACCAACATCATTTGTAATAAACTCTGCTGTTTGCCCGGCAATCCGAATGCGGCCACGGGAGCGGTCGATCCACGGCAGATCGGACGCATGCCTCACGCGGGTGGGCATGATCACGATATGATGTATCTTTTCATGGAGGGTAACGTGCAAAGCCACCTCAGCGAGGGACGGCTGAGTCTGCGTAATTCCAAAAATGATTGGGTTGCGGAATGGCGCACGGGTTACTCGGATGAAAGCGAATACGAAGTCGATCTCGCCTGGGAACGCTATTTCAATCCGAACCTGTCTACCGCTCTTGGATGGAGATTCACCGATTTCGACGGCTCTGAGGACAGAGTTTTCGCGGGTTTGCAGTATCGCCTGCCTTATCTGATTCAAAGCTCATTACAGGGCGATTCGGAAGGTGATCTGCGCGCGGCTCTGAGCAAGCGCTTGCAGCTTACGGACCGTGTTTCCGGTTTTTCGGAAGTTGAGTTCGACACGGGCACGAAATGGGATTGGCGCGTCGGTCTGGAAGCGACTTTAACCAAACAATTTTCCCTTATCACCGAGTATCACTCGGACTTTGGCTTCGGCGGAGGCATTGGCTTTCGCTTCTAACAATAAAAAAACAAAACTATGAAAAAAATACTGACCTTGTTATCCGCTGCGGTTCTCGCATCCTGCACTACCGGTGGCTCGAATGTGAAACCTTATACCTCGGATACCTGTATTCTAACCGACAATAAACTCGGTTCAATGGGAGCTCCTGTAACCAAAGTTTATGGTGATCAGGAAGTGAAATTTTGCTGCAAACCCTGCGTCGCAAAATTTGAAAAAGATCCACAACGTTACTTGAAGAAAATCCAATGAAAACATCAATCTTATTTCTAACGGCTGTAATGCTTTCTGCCTGTTTTCCATTGAAGAAAACCGTTGAAGTGGATCCCGCAGGGAAAAACTCCAGCGTCGCTGAAGCGCCGAAAAAACCTGCGAAGCCAACTCCGTATCCGCTGAAAACGTGTTTGGTCAGTGGTGAGGATTTGGACTCGATGGATGAGCGGGTTTCCACGGTTTACGAGGGACAAGTGTTCGAGTTTTGCTGCAAGCCCTGCTTGAAGAAATTCAACAAAGATCGCAAGAAATACCACGCGATGCTTGCGGTAGGAAAATCTTCCTGAGTCGGCGATGAAGCTAGAGATACCCCCGTTTAGATGTAATTAACCTGAAATCCAATTTTGTTAACCACGAAAGGCACAAATAACACGAAAAATCAGAGCAATGGCTGGGGTTGATATGGTCTTAACCACGGAATACACGGAATACACGGAATGAAATATGAAAATAAAATCCGACAGCAAAGTGCGGAAGCGCCCATTCCGTGCATTCCGTGGTTATATTTCTTCATTTTTCTGTTCCCCATTTTTCTGGTCGTCAGTTCGTCCATGTGCGCTACGCTTCCGTCTGCGGTTTATTTTCCCGTTCATAATTAATCTACCAAGAACGCAATGAGTGATGACAAAAAAGTAAGGGTCGCCTGTGTGCAGTATCAGATGCGAAAAATCGCGGACTTCGATGAGTTTGCGGCGAAGGTGAAATATTTTGTCGAGACGGCGGGCAAGGATTACGCGGTGGACTATGTGTTGTTCCCCGAGTTCTTTTCTGTGCAACTGCTTTCCTCGATGGAACCACTTCCTGCGGAAGAGGGAATACGCAAAATCGCCGAGCTGACGCCAAAGTTTCGTGAACTTATGTCTTCGCTCGCGCGTGAGTTTAACACCCACATCATCGCTGGTTCACATCCTGTGCTTAAAGATGACGGACGTTTGCAAAACGAATCGATGTTCTTTTTTCCAGATGGCTCGCTGGTTTCTCAGCCAAAATTGCACATCACCCCATGGGAAAAATCGTGTTGGGGAATTTCTGGTGGAAATCAACTTCATATTATCGAAACACCGAAAGCGAAGATAGGGATTCTGATTTGTTACGATGTCGAGTTTCCCGAAGCGGCGCGTTATCTAGCAGATCAGGGAATTGAGATTTTGTTTGTGCCTTATTGCACCGATAATCGTCAGGGATATTTGCGGGTCACCAAATGCGCCGCGGCAAGAGCGATTGAAAACCAGATTTATGTGGTTGCTGCCGGAGTGGTCGGAAATCTTCCCGATGTTCCGGCGATGAACATCCATTACGGACAAGCAGCTGTTTACACGCCCTGCGACTTCGAATTCGCCCGCGACGGCATCCAAGCCGAGGCCGATCCGAATGTGGAAATGATGATTGTTGCGGATCTGGATATGGCCGCACTGCATCGCTCTCGTGCTGCGGGTTCAGTCACTCCTCTGATGGATAGGCGGACGGATTTGTTCGAGATGAAGGTGATGTTGGGTTGAGTTAGCAGCGTTGACTCATACGCGAATTTTGCTCTTTCCAGACCAACTCGCCAGGGTATCCTCGGACCCATGTAAAAAAGCAAATTCCGGGCATTTTTCATGATTCATTCATTCTAGCATTTGGTTTGACAATCGGCTCATTGTAAAACAATGTTTAACCATGATTAAGACCATTACGAAAATTGGGAATTCTCACGGGATTATCTTTGATTCGACCTTGTTGCAACTGGCGCATTTGAAGCCGGGAGATGAGGTGAATGTGGAGGTGCATGCTGGGAAGACGATTGTGATTACGCCTATGAAGCCGGAGTTAGCTCCTGAAGAGTTCAGTGCGAAGGTTGAAGATGTGATGAAGCGTTACGCACAAACCATGAAACGTTTGGCATGATCACAGATCCAAATAAATGCATACACCTCACTGCGGATCAGGTGATGCAAATTCATTCTGCGGCGATCCGTTTGTATGGCGGATCCGATGGTCTGCGCGATGATGCGTTATTGCTTTCGGCGACGAGTGCGCCACAAGCGACCTTTGGAGGGTATTCAACCTTTTCCGATACGGTCGAAGTTGCTGCCGCATATCTATTTTATCTTTGCAGCAATCATCCGTTCATCGATGGCAATAAACGAGTCGCACTGGGTTCGTGTTTGGTGTTTCTCGAACTTAACGGCTACAATCCTGCGCCTGATAGTGAAGACTGGGAAAATCTAACAATTGCGGTGGCGGCAGGCGTTTTGGGTCGAGCGGAAATCACGGCGACACTGCGAAAGCTGTTGGTGTAAGTTTGGCTTACAAAAACAGCGGCTTGATGTGACGATCGAGGAGGTTCTCTTTGACGCAGCGGGAGGCGATCGTGCGGTTGTCGTGACAACCCCCTTTTCTCCTTCCTAGCCCGGCTCCCCAGTGTATTCTCCGCGATAGGTGAAAAAGCAAATTCCTAGCATTCATTCATTCATTCATTCATTCGTTTTTCGGTCTCTTTCGGAGTTTGCATTGTAATCTTGTCGTTGCCTCGTTTGCCGACGGGGCTAAGTGCTTTGAGATCTGGGATAGGCACACCGCGGCCGTCCAACCTTGCGGTGATGGTGTCCCATTCGACGACTCCCAGTTTGTCCAAAGTCATTCGTAACGCCCAACCTGTATTGGTTTCTGGAGTTTCAAAACCGTTAAAAACAAAATTGCCAACGCTGTAGATGATGGGTTTTCCCTTGTAGATTTCAGTTTCTTGGACGACATGCGGATGACCTCCGACAACGCAGGTCGCTCCGGCGTCGATCATTTTTCGGGCGAGCTTTTTTTGTCGATCAGTGGCCGGATCATGTTCGTCTCCCCAGTGCATGTAAGGTATGACAATGTCCGCTTTGTGAGTTTCGCGAGCCGCTCGAATATCGGCAAGGACACGCTCGTCGTCCTCGCTCCATGCGCAACCCGCACGATTTTCGCCAGCCGCAAACGAGCGGAGAAAGACTTCGCAGTAACCGAGTAGCGCGATGCGTACACCATGTTTTTCGATTATCAATGGCGTGTGCGCGGCTTTTAAATCACGCCCGCCGCCGAAGTAGGAGATGTTGGCTTTGTCAAACAGATCGCATTGTTCAGCGAATGCCTCGGGTCCAAAATCGCCAGAGTGATTGTTTGCGATCGAGAGAGCGTGGAAATGTTTTTTGAGTAGTGGAATTACGCGAGGATGCGCCCGAAAGTTGTAAGGTTTACGAACTTCTTTGCCGCTGTTAGCCACAACGCACTCGAGATTGCCAATCGTCAAGTCTGCCGCTTGAAAATGTCTGGAGAACGGCTCAAACGGATCGATGCCGCGCTCGATAAGTTTGCCGGTCTCCTCGTCATGCGCAATCATGATGTCGCCGACCAAAATCACTTTAACTGAGTTTGCGTGAGTTTCCGCGGCAAATGAGTGAACGCTACTCACGCAGAAAACGACGATAAATGCGAAAATAAAAAAATGGCGTATTTCGGTCTTGGACATAATTAATTCTAGTGAAAGATTTTTTCGTATTTCTGTATTGGAGAGTTTGCAAATCGCTTTATTCGCATGTCACTTCGTGTGTATACGGATAACGCAGTAGAAACTCCGCAAGGAATGGATACGATAAATAATCTTACAGATATAGAATTGATTTCAGATCCTTTTCAGACCTCGATTTTCCATGGAGCTCGCATCGGAGGGTTAACCAAGGCATTTGCTTCGGGGAGATCAAACTTCATCGTTTTCTGATCAAACTTCAGACTTTTGTTGATGCGATGTGCCATCACGCCCATGTTGACTAAGGTGCAGGACCAAAAGCCATTTTGCTCGTTGAGGGCGAATTTTTTGCGGGTGTGTACGGATTCATGGAAATCGACAATCTGCTCTGGTGGGTCGGGTAAACTTGCGATTTTCTTTTCAAAGTCGGGGATATCGCTGCGGAAATTTTTATATATCTTGCCCTTCGGTCCCTCGATGTAAGCCGCATCGACGTCTTTATTTTCTCCATCGAGAATGATTTTACATCCATCCGCATAGGTGAATTCGATCCGCCGCCAGGTGCCAACTGCATCGGCGTCCTGTGGGTCGGCATCGATCTCAACAGAGATGGGTGCTTGGTCGTCTTTGTTGAGAATGTATTGCACTGGATCGAGATAGTGCTGTCCCATATCTCCTAGCCCGCCACCATCATAGTCCCAGTAGCCGCGAAAGGTTCCATGGGTGCGATGTTTGTTATAGGCTTTCATCGGCGCTGGTCCGAGCCACATGTCGTAATTCAAATAAGGAGGTACTTCTTCAGTCGGTAGATTTTTTTTACCAACCCAGCCGAATTTCCAATTGAAGCCAGTCGTGCTTGAAACAGTGACTTTAAGAGGCCAGCCTAACAGATCATTCATCACAGCTTTTTTCAGCTGCTTAACTGGCACGCCCATGCCATAAAAATTGTCCTTAAAGCGAAACCATGTATTTAGCCGGAAAACTCGTTTGTATTTTTCTACCGCCTCGACCATGGCCAAGCCCTCGCCGATCGTGCGGCTCATGGGTTTCTCGCACCAAATGTCTTTGCCTGCTTTTGCGGCTTCGATCGCCATCAGCGCATGCCAGTGCGGAGGCGTGGCGATGTGGATGATGTCGATATCCTTGCGCGTCAGCAGCTCGCGGAAATCGGCATAGCCCTTGATGTCATTTTTCTCCGCATCTGATTGCTGCATACGTTGGGCTAAATGCGTTTGATCCACATCACAGAGCGCGAGCAATTTTCCCGGCATACGCAGGTGTTCTTTGGAAATGCCGCCACAGCCGATGATTGCCCGGGTCAATTGATTGGAAGGAGCGGTTTGTCCTCGCAGCCCCAGCACAGATCCCGGAACAATTTGAATGCTGGCATAGGCTGCCAACGTCTTGAGGGTATCGCGGCGTGAATATTTTTCCATGGTTCCATTGTTACGGCTTCGCCGCTGGGGATTTTTCAATACAGCATAAATAGACTGCCATTCCTGCCTGGCATACAATGACTCTGTTCATGAAATTCTGAAGTGTTTGATCTTAAGGCGCAACCTCCTTTCCTCTTCCCAGGCCGTCCCATCAGTGTATTCTCCTCACTGGGTGAAAAAGCAAATTTCTAGTTTGAAACATCAGCCGACACCAAGATTAACAATAAATTAAAAGATAGCTAAAATGTATAAGGGATTAATTGTATGTGTCTTGATAGGAATTACCGCTTTGTCGCACGCCGCGGAGCGGGTCGCGCTGTGGCCGGAGGGGAAGATTCCGAATTTCCAACCGCAACAGATTGCGGCAACCACACGAGAGGCGAAGGCACCGGGATTCAAACCTGCGGAACATTCAATGCCACATCTCGACTGGCATGAAGCTCCTGTGGATAAAAACGGCGCATGCATGGTGCTCATCTCCGGAGGTGGTTATCAAAATTGTTGCGATGGGGAATGGATCGATCGGGTCGCACAAAAACTCACTGAGCTCGGATTTGTTTGCGTGAATCTCACCTACCGTACGCCACGTCCCCAAGGGCTTCCGATCTATCAGAGTGCTTGGGAAGATGGTCAACGCGCCGTACGACTCGTCCGCAGCGAGGCGAAGAAGCGCGGGTTTGATCCAGAGAAGATCGGCGCATTGGGATTTTCTGCGGGAGCGCATCTGACAGTTCTGTTAGGTACTAGCGCGCTCACGCCGGCATACGTTGCGGTCGATGAACTCGATCAACTTCCATGCCACATCAATTTGGCAGTGCCTATTTATACTGCCTACGCACTAACGGATGGGCTAACGGATGGGCTAACGGATGGGCTAACGGATGGGCTAACGGGTCCCAACACGCGCGAAGGCGATGCGAGCGATGTCAAGCTCACGGATGTTTTCAAGTTTGATGTCAAGACCTGTCCGATGGCGCTTTTCCATGGTGGAAAGGATGCCTACTCGCCAAGCGGCTCCACACAGATTTACCGTCAGTTGCGCAGGATGAATATCCCGGCCGAAATCCATCTTTTTGCCGATCGTCCTCATGGTTTCATGGGTGATCCGAGCAAGGGCGAGCAGGGCACCGCCTATGACCACTGGCTTGACCGTGTTGCTGAATTTTTTCGTCAGATGAATTTTGACGGACGCCTTGGCGCGGAAGAGAGTTTAATGGCTCGTTATCCAAATGACGATGCGCGTGGTGAATATATCAAGGAATCGATCTGGCCGGAGGGCAAGATGCCGGATGTGCAGGCGAAGCAATGCGAGCCTTATCTCGAGTGGCACATGCCGAAGGAACTTAAGACAAAGGCAATCCAGATCATCTATTCGGGCGGCGGATACAGCAGCAACAATACGGGCGGATTCGAAGTCGCGCCCACGCGGCGATATCTGAATGAAAAGGGCATGGCTGTTGTGACAATGAAATACCGCACGCCACGACCAGAGGGATTGGCACCGCACATGACGGCGTGGCAGGATCTGCAACGTGCCATCCGTATTGTTCGTAGTCAGGCGGCGGCGAAAGGGCTCGATCCCAACCGCATTGGCATCATGGGTTCCTCGGCCGGCGGCCACTTGACGATCATGGGTGCAACCAGTTCGCAACAACCATCTTATGCGCCTATCGACGATCTCGATAAACTACCATGTAAGGTGCAGTGGGCGGTTGCGATCTATCCAGCCTATATGCTCACCAAGGGTGGCGATAAGGGCGGTAATGACGACGATGCAAAGCTCGTCCCCGAGTTCTCGTTCGACCCCGCGAGCTGTCCCTTGCTGTTTATCCACGGCGATACGGATGTGCATACGGCGATGGGTTCAGTGAAATGCTGGGAGCAACTCCGCCGCATGGGCATCCAGTCTGATCTCCACACGCTGGTCGGACGCGGGCATTGTTTTCAGAATATGGCTGCACCGGGGACGGGTAGTCACTCCTGGATGGGGCGAATCTGGGAATTTATGAACCACAAGGGGTTTAATAAGTGAATCAGGAAAGATAGGAGTATACGATGTCGATACTGCCCTCGTTCACGCGTTATATTATCCTTTCTTAGAACGATCCTTCACGTATTTTGTATGAAAAGTTAAAAGTAATATCTAACATTTATTCATTATGAAAAAAACTCTTCGTTCTCTCGTTATCATTGCAGCCGGTGCTCTGGCTATTTTACTCAGCTCCTGCGGCGTATCTTCACGTTCCAGTTCATTCGCATTTGATCCGCCAGTCAAGAAGCCTAACAATCATTCCGCTGTGAAGGTTCATATCAGCACGGGTGCAGGTAAGCTCTATGTTACGGAAGGAAACGAAGTTCTTCTAGCTTCACCCATAGGCGTTGGAACCAGCGCGAGCCCGACTCCGAAAGGGAATCATAGAATTACTTCAAAAACCCGCCATCGTCGCCGCCAAGGAAATCCCGGCGCGGGTTATCCAATGACTTACTGGATGTCTTTTCACAGCGCAGCCTATGGAATGCACTGGGGATTTGTGAAACCATATCCATCCACTCATGGTTGTGTCCGCTTACCTCTCAATACAGCTCGCAAGGTGTTTGATATGACTCGGGTTGGAACCCCAGTGAACGTGGCGACTTCACAGCCATGGGACTCCACCATCGGCGCAGCCCTTCCTCGCTTGGATGATAGTTCACTTCCAAATCCTCCAGATTCCTACATGCAAAGCGACAAAGTCTTTGCTGATCATGAAAAAGGCAAGATGTGGATTTTCAACTGATCCCATTTACCTCGCAAAAAGTGCGTCCGAACCAGATGCAAGTAAGGTGATCTCTGTAACCAGAATTTAGTGTAAACTTACCTTTTTTCAAAGAAAATAGGTATGATGCTCATTTCAAAATTCGTGTTTAAAAATCAAATTTGTTGTATAAATTGAGACAGGCATCACGTAATTGTCATCATCCATGTATAGGAATCGTTTCTGCTCATGACACCCCGTGCTTTCGCTTACAGTTTAATGCTCTTAACGCCTCTGCTCCATGGGGCGGTGGATTACAATCGTGAAGTGCGGCCGATTCTTTCGGATCGATGTTTCGCCTGTCACGGACCAGACAGCGCAACTCGCGAGGCGGGATTGAGGCTAGATACTTTTGAAGGTGCGACAGCGAAGCTGGAAAGCGGCAAACAGGCCATCATTCCGGGGAACCCAAAAGCTAGCGAGCTTTTCACGCGGATCCACGAGAAAGATCCCGATGAAATCATGCCGCCGCCAAAGCTAAATCGTCCGCTGACCGCGGACGAAAGGGATGTTTTGATTCGTTGGATCAAAGAAGGTGCCGTCTATGCCGAGCATTGGGCATTCATTGCTGCCAAAAAACATCCCCTACCTGTCGTAAAAAACGCGTCGTGGCCGCGAAATGATATCGACCGCTTTATTTTAGAAAAACTTGAGCAACAAAAGCTCCAGCCTAACCCGCAAGCGGACAAGGCGGCGCTCTTGAGACGAATTTCCTTCGTGCTCACTGGGCTTCCACCTACGCCCGAACAGGTCACTGCATTTGTTAATGACACTTCACCCAACGCCTATGAAAAGCAGGTGGATGGGCTTTTGGCTTCACCTCGCTTCGGAGAGCGAATGGCCCTCGATTGGCTCGATGTTGCGCGCTTCGCAGATACCTATGGCTATCAGTCCGACAAAGAATGCTTTGTCTGGCCTTGGCGGAACTGGGTGATCGATGCCTTCAATAAAAATCTTTCCTACGATAAGTTTCTCGCTTGGCAAATCGCTGGCGACTTATTGCCAAACGCCACGCAGGATCAACGCTTGGCAACCACCTTCAACCGTCTTCATCGCCAAACCGAAGAAGGTGGATCCATTGAGGAGGAATTCCGACAAGAATACGTGTCGGATCGCGTCCACACAGCCGGCACCGCATTCCTCGGTCTGACATTGGAGTGTAGCAAATGCCACGACCATAAATACGATCCTCTACCTCAAGCCGATTACTACAGCATGAGTGCTATGTTTGGTCAAATCGACGAATCTGGCTTGAAACCCTATTCCATCTCCACCAGCGCTCCTGAGCCTTCGATGAGAATAATGGAGCCATCCCATATTCCCGAATTCGAAAAACGACAAGTGGTCCTAACAAATGCTCAAGCCGCGCTGCAAAAGACTCTCACCAGCAGGGATGCGGCATTTGAGCAATGGTTGACAACCACGCCATCGCTAAGTCAACCCACTCCGTCCGATCATTTTCCATTGAACTCAGGTGATGAGAAAATCACAACGAACAGCATACCTTCCGCGGAACCTGCGAGTGTATCTGGAGGAGAACTTTCGCCTGTGGAAGGAGCTATCAAAGGTGCTGTTCAGTTTGATGGCGACACTGTTCTTTTACTCAACGGAGTGAAGGGCATCACGCGCCATCAACCTCTAACAATTTCATTGCGATTGTTCACTCCTGATAAAAAACAACGAGCCGCGATTATTCATACTGGGCCTGCTTTGTTCTCGCAGATGGCCGACGCAGCTGGATTTGAAATGTTGATGGAAAAAGGTAAGCTGCGTTGGAGTTGCATCCATCTTTGGCCGGGTTGCGCTGTTTCCATCGAAACCACAGATGACTTTCCTATTGCGAAATGGGTGCATGTAACCGTCACCTATGATGGTTTCTCCAGCGCACAAGGATTGAAAATGTATTTCGACGGAAAACCTATTGCAACAAAGGTCTTGCACGATCATCTCGATAAAAACATCACCGCCCAAGTCATGCGTATCGGTGCAAGACCTCGCGACGACCGTGGGTTTGCCGATGGACGGATTGATGAAATCAAAATCTTCCGCCAACCACTCTCACCAGTGGAAGTGGCTGATCTCCATGCACCTTTGTTAGAAGCTAGCTTCCAGGCCGCTAAGACAGGGGATCCAATCGCGAAGGCCGCCATGCGCACACACTATCTGGAACGTGTGGATTTAGAAATTGCGACAGCTCGCGAAGCCGTCACCGCCGCACGCAAAAGCCTGCAGGATGATTTTGAAGCTAAATTGCCCCTGATCATGGTGATGAAGGAATCTCCGAATCCCAAACAATTCCACGTCCTCACCCGCGGCGACTATGCGTCTCCCGATCTCAAACGCCCCGTCGAAGCAGCCCCACCTAAGGCGGTCTTTCCTTTTGATCCAAAAGCCCCGAAAAATCGCCTTGGACTTGCCCAATGGATGACCGATCCAAAGAACCCGCTGGTTTCTCGCGTCGCGGTAAACCGACTGTGGATGATGTGTTTTGGAAATGGAATCGTCGCCACTCAGGAAAATTTCGGACTACAGGGAGATGCACCTTCTCACATGGAATTGTTAGATACTCTAGCTTACGATTTCTCACATAACGGTTGGGATACGAAACAAATGATCAAACGCATGCTCATGAGCGCCACGTTCCAGCAGTCATCGGCGAGTTCCTTGAAAAAGCAGGAAATCGATCCTAAAAACCAACTCTTAGCACGCGGCCCTTCCTATCGGTTGTCTGCAGAGGCTATTCGCGATCAGGCATTGCTTGCGTCAGGTCTCTTAGTGGAACGACTGGGTGGTCCCAGTGTCAAACCGTGGCAACCCGATGGTGTCTGGTCGGAGTCTGGCGCATCAGGCGGAGAATATAAGCCTGATACAGGCGAAGGCCGCTACCGCCGCAGCCTCTACACCTATCGAAAACGCACCGCGCCACCACCGGGCCTGCTCACTCTGGATGCTGGAAGCCGGGAGATTTGCCAGCCTCGCCGACTCGCCACTAACACACCTCTGCAGCCTCTCCTTTTCCTCAATGATCAAGGATTCTTTGAATGCGCCAAGTCACTTGCGAAACGTGTCATCAAGGAACAGGCGAGCGGCCCCGATCCGCAAATTCAGCACGCATTTCTCTGGCTAACATCGCGTCAACCAGCTACAGAGGAAATGACCATTCTCCGCGATCTATACGCCCAACAACTCGCACATTTCACCGCCGAAATGGCCGCCGCAAAATCGATATGCGGAGAGGAGAATCCCGCGTTAGCAGCCATGACACTCGTCTGCTCTACTTTGATCACCTCCGATGCCGCCCTCACTAACCGTTGATATTCTATGAAACCTGTTGTTCCGACTTACGATGATCTCATGCGCCACTCGCGTCGTCATTTTCTTGGCAAAGCAGGATTCAGCATAGGTGCATTGGCTTTGTCGAATTTGTTAGGTTCAAATGCCAACGCAGCATCCATCGGTTCTCTCGGCGCTCCCCATATCGCGCCCAAGGCGAAACGAGTGATCTATCTATTCCAAGCTGGTGGACCCTCGCATTTGGAAACGTTCGATTTCAAACCTCTCCTCCGCACTGGTCATGGGAAGGCGTTGCCTAAAGAAATCATAGGTAACCAACGTCTCTCCACGATGAGCGGCAATCAGAGCCTGCTTCCCATGGCCGGATCATTCATAGATTTTTCCAAGCATGGCAAATCTGGCATGGAAATTTCCAATATCCTTCCTTACACCCAAAAAATTGCAGATGAAATTTGTGTCATCCGTACTATGCACACCGAGGCGATCAATCACGATCCCGCCATCACTTTCTTCTGCAGTGGTAACCAAATTCCCGGTCGACCCTCAATGGGTGCTTGGGCATCGTATGGACTCGGCAGCCTCAATCAAAATCTACCCTCATTCATTGTTCTTGTTTCAAAAAACGCCTCGCGTGATCAACCTCTATACTCGCGCCTTTGGGGTTCTGGATTTCTTCCCAGTGAGCATCAAGGCGTGCAGTTTCGCTCTGGCAAAGAGCCGGTTCTCTATTTAACAAATCCAGAGGGCGTTTCACCTCATGTCCGGCGCGGTATGTTAGACGCACTTGGAAAACTCAATGGCTATCAAGCAGAGCAACAACTCGATCCAGAGATCGACGCCCGTGTCGCTCAAGCAGAAATGGCTTTCCGTATGCAAACCAGCGTCCCAGATGCGACAGATCTTTCGAATGAAACCGAGGAAACTTTCAATCTCTACGGACCCGATAGCAAAACACCCGGAACTTACGCCGCCAATTGCCTGCTCGCACGTCGCCTCATCGAACGCGATGTGCGCTTCGTCCAACTTTTCCACCAAGGATGGGATCAGCATGGTGATGTCGTCGGCGGTATCAGTCGGCAATGCAAACAAACCGATCAAGCTTCTGCTGCTTTGATCATCGATCTTAAAAGGCGCGGCCTGTTAGAGGACACCCTCGTTGTGTGGGGTGGGGAATTCGGTCGAACCGCTTACTGCCAGGGAAAAATCAGCACGAACAACTACGGCCGCGACCATCATCCTCGTTGTTTCAGTATCTGGATGGCTGGCGGCGGTGTCAAAGCCGGTTACACCCACGGCATCACTGATGATTATGGTTATAACATCGTTTCTGACGGCGTTCATGTCCACGACCTTCATGCAACCATGCTCCACCTAATGGGGGTCGAGCATGAAAAACTGATCTTCAAGTCCCAAGGCCGTTACTTTAGGCTGACGGATGTAGCCGGAAATCTCGTGAAGTCTGTGATCGCTTGAAGCAACTCAAGCTATTTTTGCCCCTTCCTAATTCAGGCTCATGAGATGACTTTCAGTGCCTATAAGTGCATTTTTCGTGAAACATGACTTGATTCCTGAGATTTCACGGCTAAAAACGCCGCCCCTCGCGTTACCGTGAGTTTTTCAAACATGTCCAAAAGTCTTAAAATCGCGATTCCGAAAGGAAGCCTGCAAGAGCCGACTATCGAGCTCTTCGCCAAGGCTGGATACGAAATTTACGTTTCGTCGCGTGGATATCGTCCGACATCGAATGATCCGGAATTGGACATTTATTTGATCCGAGCTCAAGAAATCGGCCGCTATTTGGGGCAAGGATTCATCGATTGCGGCATCACCGGTTTGGACTGGGCTTCTGAAGGTGGTGCGAATTTGGTCGATTTCGCTGAGCTTCCATACTCGCGCGCCACGGCTCGCCCAACCCGTTGGGTTCTGGTAGTGCCAGAAGATTCTCCGATCCAGAAACCTCAGGATCTTGAAGGAAAACGCATCGCGACCGAAGGTGTTGGGATCACCCAGCGCTACCTCGATAAGCTCGGAATCAAGGCTGAAGTCGAGTTTTCCTGGGGCGCAACCGAGGTGAAGGTGCCAGATTTGGTCGATGCCATCGTCGATGTCACCGAGACCGGATCTTCCTTGAAAGCAAATCGCCTACGTATCGTTGACACCCTGCTTACCTCTTTCCCTCATTTCTATTCCAGCCAATCCGCAGCCGAAGATCCTTGGAAACGCGAGAAAATGGAGCGAATCTCCCTTCTCCTGAAATCCGCTCTTTGCGCCCGCGATAAAGTGGGTCTCAAAATGAACCTTCCTGCAAATCGTCTCAACGAAATGCTTGCTAAACTGCCTTCGCTTCGTCGTCCAACCATCTCGCCACTCTCGGAAGAAGGTTGGGTTGCGGTTGAAACCGTGATTGACGAGATTCTCGTTCGAGACATGATCCCCGACCTCAAGAATCTCGGGGCGGAGGGTATTATCGAATACCCGCTAAACAAGCTCGTCCTCTAATTTTCATTGAACACTAACCCCGTATAATACCATGGGCTCTATTAAGAAACGCCGTAAAACAAAGATCAACAAGCACAAGCGCAAGAAGCGCATGAAGCAGAATCGCCATAAAAAGCGCCTCCGCTACAAGTCCTAGTTCGCTGGGATTTGCGTCACACACGCATTTTTGATCATCGCCGGAAACCTATTCGACTGAGTAGGTTTCCGGCGTGTTTTTTTATTTGAATGGATGAAGAGAATTTTCACCACGAAAATCACGAAATACACAAAAGGAAAATAATTCTCATGGTTCATCGTTTCATCCTGATTTTTTCGTGTTTTTGGTGTTTTTCGTGGTTCCAAATTCTAAAATCGACATAAACCTATAAACAGAAATGGAACCACAATGGGAGCGAAGCGGACATAGACGAACACAAAAATTAAATCTCTTCGTCAAATGGACACAGATACACACTGATAATCTAAGAGTTATGAATTTTTTCAGTCTCACCTTTTAGGTGAATGAAGAATTCTTTCTAATCCTCTTAGCATCAGTGTTAATCAGTGGTTCATTTTCCTCTTTAGGATAAAAGAAACGCGATGGCATTGCAGGTGATTCCAGATTTTCGGGTGATTGATGAGAGCGACGATTGGGTGGTCGTGGATAAACCTGCGCCGCTTATCGTTCATCCTGCAAATCAGAAACCCGAGCCAACTTTGTTAGGTGGCTTGGAAAATCTCTACGCTTACGAAATGGAGAACGGCGCGTGTTTGGGAATTATCACTCGCTTGGATCGCGAGACGAGTGGGATTGTTTTATGTGCGAAACATACCGCCGCTGCTAGGGAACTCGGAATGATTTTTGAGCGACGCGAGGCAAAAAAAGAATACCTAGCAATCGTTGTTGGCTGGCCTGAACAGGATACCTGGGAATGCGATGAGCCGATATGCCGTGCTGGCGAACTCGGTCCAAGTGATATCTGGGTGCGACAATTGGTCGATTCTTCCGGCAAAGATTGCACTACGAAATTTGTGGTGGAACGTCGATTCGAACGCGAGAGTCGGAAGTTTGCTTTGGTGCGTTGTTTTCCAAAAACAGGACGAATGCATCAGATTCGTGTGCACCTTGCTCATGGTGGGTTTCCCATCGTTGGTGATAAAATTTACTCGGGCGATGGCAGTGAATACCTTGAATGGATGGCGCAAAATTGGAACGATTCATTGGCAAAACGTCTGCTCTTGCCCCGCCAAGCACTGCATGCCGCGAAGCTTACGATCCCGTGGAATGGGTCAGAAATTACATGGGAGGCTGGGCTTGCAAAAGATCTCGTCGATTTCATCGAAGGTCGAGAGGTGGATTTCATGTCAGGCGTTGTCATCTGGAGCAGGAAAGGCTAAGCTTTATTCATGGCTGACCTGAGAGAGATTGTGGCGTTTTTGGATCTTGAATTAAAAACCGCGGAAATAAAAGATTATCCGGGTGCTTTCAATGGCCTTCAGTTAGAAAACAATGGAACGGTGAACCGAGTGATTTCTGCCGTTGATGCCTCGCTCGCAGTCATTGAAGAAGCTGCGAAAGAAGGTGGGCTTCTGTTAGTTCACCACGGCATGTTTTGGCAGGGCGCACAAAAAATCACAGGTCCTTACTTCCAAAAAATCAAAGCGGCGATGGATGGCAATCTTGCCATTTACTCCTCCCACCTGCCGTTGGATTTTCACCCAGAAATCGGCAATAACATTCTGCTTGCGCGCGCTATTGGATTGAAATCCATTCAACCCATTTTACCCAAAGACGGCTTCCCCACCGCAGTGGTAGGTGAGTGGGAAGGAACCCGAAATGACCTTCAAATTGCCATCGAACATGCGGTAGGCCGGCCTCTCCAGATGTGCGCCTGCGGGAGGGAAAACCCACGGAAAGTCGCAGTCATGACAGGTGGGGCTGGCTCGGAAGTGGCAAAAATCTCAGACCTAGGGATCTGCAGCTTTGTCACTGGGGAGGGTCCACACTGGAGTTTCATAGAGGCAGAAGAGCGAAAAATGAACGTTTTCTATGCCGGGCACTACGCCACTGAAACCTTTGGGGTTGGAGCGCTCGGGGAGTTGGTTGCGGAGAAATTCCACCTAAAAGCCATGTTTCTGGAGCGTTCGGGTGGGTTGTAGGTTGTTAATCAATACAAAAAACCAGGATAAATCATTTATTTATCTGAGAAAAAACGTAAAAAATACTTGCCTGATCGCGCCTTAATGAGAGGATTTGACAGTATTTCCAAGCGGGCATAGCTTAGTGGTAAAGCGCTATCCTTCCAAGTTAGACATGCGGGTTCGATTCCCGCTGCCCGCTCCATTATCTGTTTTTCTCTATAATCCCCAAATCCGATATATAAAATTATGAAAGCATTTCTCAAATACACCTTTATCTTAGGTGCTGCATTTGTCGTATCAGCTGGAACTCTGGTTCATGCTGCCGGTGGCTCGGAAAAGGCTGTTTCTCAGGAAGGAAAATATACCTCAGCGCAAGCTGCCGCTCTCAAAGCGGTAACTGATGCGGTGGCAACAGGTGATGAATCCGCTGTCAGAGATGCAGTCAGCAAACAGATTGCTTTATATCCAGAAATAACTGGTGCCATCGTCTCTGCTGCTTTGAATGTGCCGAACACTTCTACCTTCATCAAAAAGCTTATCGTTAGATATGCTGTAATTGCCGCCCCTGGCGAAAGACCCTCAATTTTGATGGCGATTGATGGAAATAAATCATTGGCCGAGGTCTTGAAAGTATCACTTAGAATACTTGTTAATCAGACGCTTAAAGAACAGCTGGATTGGAAAGTTCATGAAAATTACGTGAAGCCACCCAGCGTTTCTTGATATCTAGTTTATTAATCTTCCTCATTCAAATCTTTACCTAACATCTATGAAATTTAAATTCACCATCAGCGCATTTTTTATCTTGGCTAGCTTCTCTGCTCAGGGCGGAGGCTTATATAACATTCCTAATGAGTCTGAAGAGACCTTACCCATCGAATGGGGCGTTGGCCTGAATGCAATCTGGGATAGCAACACCAACCCGACATCCCCAGGGCCGGATGACGAAACTTTTGCACTCAGCCCATATGTGGATATGACTTTTGTAAAAGGTTCCCCTCAAACGATCTGGGATGTTTACGCAAAACTTGGGGTGCTATACTACCTCGATGCGCCGGCAGCAGCAGCTTCGGATGACACTTATCCTCAAGTGCGGGTTGGTGTCGATCTAACGCATCGTTTTGATGAAAGGCTTCGTTTTGTAAGTAACAACTTCGTCTCTTATGAGGTGGAACCCGATTATTCTTACGGGTTTGCAAGCAACCGCCTGAATAGCGAATATCTCTACGCTGAAACTGATAACGCATTTGGATATCGTTGGACCGAGAGACTGGCTACCTACACAGGTCTCAAGCTTACTTTGTTGGACTACGATAGCGCTGCAGATTCGGATCGTTTCACATGGACGCTTTATCATCAGTTCAGATATGTGCTTTCACCGCAAACCGTCGGAACCGCATCGATTCGTTATGCGCAGACCACAGCCAATGATCGTGCAAGTGACTCCACGGACCTCCACTTGTTACTTGGTGCCGAGCACCGTTTTACACCCAACACCATCATGATCGCGAACGTAGGCGCACAGATGCGTGAAGTGGATGCAGGTAGCAGCAGCAACACAAGCCCATATGCCGAAGTTACTTTGCGCACTCAAGTGAATGAGCAATTCATTGTAAGTGGATTCCTTCGCTACGGCGCGGAAGTGTATGACACAATTGTAGATCTTGCTCCTGGGCCGGTCGCTGAATATGACAGTCGCCTGACTCTGCGTATCGGAACTCAAGCGAATTATCAGATCTCTCAGAAATTGTCGCTATTCGGAGGACTTGATATGATCGATACATCTTACGAGGATGGTCGCGTGATTTCAGGCCTCGGCACTGCTGGCGACCGCAGTGAGACTCTTTACAACGCCTACATCGGCGCAACTCTTGAAATCACTGAGTATTTGGATGGCACGATTTCCTACAACATCACGACTTCCAATTCCAATATTGCGAATCGTGAATATGATCGCAGCCGTATCAGTGTGGGTCTCAAAGCCGAATTTTAATTTTTTTATATGGTCAAATAACATCCTTACCGTAAAAATTTAAGCTCTCGCGATCACAATAGTTGCGAGAGCTTTTTATTCGGTTAAGCTATAAAAAAATTCGGATTATCTATTTAAATGAATCTCTCGGAACAGCAAAACGAAGTGTCCTTACATGCCGTAGATTACTGGCAGGTAATTAAAAATCGTTACGGAATTATTCTTCTTACGCTCGCTCTAGTTTTCATGACCGCCTCTGTCATTACCTATGTGATGCCGGAGAAATACGAAAGCACTGCTGTCATTCAGGTTAAGCCGCGTGGCAAAGCTTTTGAATCATTGGACGGAGTCTCGAGCACAAGGATGGCCATGATGACTCCTCAGTTTTTCGGAACGGAGTTTGAGATCATTAAAAGCCAGAATTCGTTGATTCGAGTTATTAAAAAGTTGGAACTAGCCAATAAATGGGAAGTTAGTTCTGAACAGGCGCTCGAAATCCTCAAGAATATTGTTAGAACTGAAAACAAGAGGGGAACGGATCTAATTGAGATTATGGTGCGTCATACAGACAAGGATGATGCGAGAGACATCGCAGATGAGGTTGCTGTGGCGTATAGAGAATATCGCTCGGAACTCGAAAATGAATCTCTAAACAAGGGAATCAATGAATTGAAAAGGGCGGTTCAGGTTCAAGAGGATGAGACTCAAGAGGCTTATAAAGAACTCACCACCCTAAGTCGTATTAATGATCTAATCTACTACGCAGATCGCACCACATCAAATCAAGGAGCGCTTAATCAGGATCAGGATGCAATTTTTGCTCTTCAGGAATACAATGAGCTGCAAAGCGAGATGATGCAGCTACAATCGCAAATCAAAAGTCTTCTTGAATATGACTCAGAAGAATTGTTGGTATTCGCAGCAGGGTTGAACTTACCTGATAACATCATCAAGCTCTTGTATCCAGACTATCTTAAACAGAAGCGAGATATCGATGGGTTAATTGCAAGTGGTTACGGCAAAAAGCATCCTACTGTGATGTCGAGTCAACAGGTGCTTGATTCAACACATAAACAATTGATGGAAGGCGTTGTTAATCTTCGCTCACGTCTTCAGGGACAATTGGACATGACCAAAGAACGTTTGGTTCAGTCCAAATTAAATAGAGAAGCAACTAAAAAAGAGGCGCTCGAGCGCAGTATTGACACTCGCGAATTCCAAGAGGCGAAAAGAAATTTTGAACAAAAGCAAGACGTGCTGGATGCGATGAAGCTTAAGCTAACCAGTGCAGAAATTGATCAGAATATGACCGAGCCAACGATTGTAGTTCATGATTATCCTGTTTTGGCACAGAAACCTGTTAGTCCGAAAGTGGAACTCAACCTGATATTGGGTTTGGTAGTTGGTCTTGTTTTCGGCGTAGGTATCGCGTTTTTCTTGGAATATATCGATACATCAGTCAAGAGCTTGGAGGATGTGGAGCGTTATCTTCAGGTGCCGGTTTTGGCGGTGATCCCAAAAGATGTAGGAATACTCTTCAAACAGCATGGTATGAGTCCGGATGCGGAAGCTTATCGTATTTTAAGAACCAACATTGAATTCAACCGCAAAAATCCCGAAGATAATGCTATCACCATAGTTTCCGGTGGGGCGGGTGAAGGTAAGTCCACCACTCTCATCAATCTTGCGTATATCTGTGCACAGGGTGGTTATACGACATTGATGATCGATGCTGACCTCAGGCGGCCGCGTTTGCACACCTTCTTTGATATCAACAACTCGGTAGGCTTGACCAACTACCTTACTACTGAGCTGATGTTGGAGGACGTGATTCTTCAAAGTCCGGTAGATAACCTTTATTTCATGCCCTCGGGCACCTTGCCGGCAGATGCTGCCGGTATCCTTAACTCACGCCGCATGTCAGAACTGATTCAAGATGTGAAGCAGCGTTTTGATTTGGTGTTGGTGGATAGTCCACCCATCCTTGGTGTGAGTGATGCCTCGGTTCTGGCGAGCGAAGTGGATTTGACCATGATTGTCGTCCAACACCGTAAGCTTCCTCGTAATATGCTTATTCGGGTGAAGCAGGCAGTAGAGAATGTCGGTGGTCATATCATTGGTGTGGTATTGAACAACGTCGATATCCGGAGTGATAGTCAGTATCAGTATTATACGAGCTACTACACTTATTATTCGCCCAACCAATCACAGGCCAAACCTGCTGTTGCGGCTAGCACAGCAGCCCCCAGAACTCTCGCGACCGTGACGGGCGAACAAAAAGATTCTGACTTGTATTAAGGTTTTTAGGCTTTATATTAATGTTCACTATATACCTAAAGTCATTAAAATTATGAAAACTCTCCTCCAATTCATGATTGCCTCTTTAGTTTCGATGATGCCGCTTCTGGCCCAAATCGAGGCTGGCACATCGGTGCAAATCACTATCATGGGTGTTCCTCTTGAAGAAAAAGGCAAGATTGACGCTATGTATCCGGTCTCCAATAATGGAACGGTCAATTTACCATTCATTGGCGTTTTGAGGGCAGCTGGCCTGGCTCCCGAAACATTGGCGGCATCGATACAAAATGCTTACAAAGCTGCAGAAATTTATTCGAGTCCGACGATTCAAGTCGTATCGACAGCTGAGGGAGCTGGAGTCAAAAAGGAATTAGTTGTTGTGGGTGGTCAGGTTCGTCGTTCTGGTCCTGTTGAATACAACAACAATCTCACACTGTATCAGGCTATTCAAAACGCAGGAGGACCTACAGAATTCGGCAGTATGAAGCGGGTGGTTTTATTTCGAGCTGGTAAACACAGAACCCTAGATGTGACGGATCCACAATTCATGAAGACCCCTTTGTATCCGGACGATACGATCGAGGTTCCTCAGAAAAACTGGCGCGGCCAATGAGCGTTTTGGAATCCGACCAATTTAAGCTGTCATGAAAATAAAGAACATATTTCTGATGTGTTCTTCCATCTTTTTGGTTTTTTCATTTGCGGAAGAAGTCCCAAAAGAACTGGTCGAGGGTCTTGCCTCAGAGAAATTCAAGCGACGCGAGGAATCACAGCAAGTGGTTGAAAAATGGGCAAATGAAAAAGGTCCGGCGGCAGTAAGTGCAATTTATAAGCTCTATATAAGTTCGGATGATCCTGAAGTTCGTAATCGATGCTATCGCATTCTCCGTGTTCTGAGCGAGAAGGATTACATGAACGATGGCAAAGGCTATCTCGGAGTTCAGTTGGCAGAAGAGATGATAGAGGGAGAAGATAAGCCACGATTCGGCATTCGAATTACCTATATCATGCCGGGAAGTCAGGCGGAGGTCGCTGGGATCAAGGTGGGTGACGTCATTGTTTCGATGGATGGTAAAAAGTGGAATGAGCAAGGGGCGCTCAATGAGTTGATTAATACGGTTGCGTCATACAAGCCACTGAGAAAAGTGGTTTTTGATATCAATAGACAGGGAGAACAAAAATTGTTAGAAATTCCTGTGATTTTAGGCAAGCGTCCCGTTGAAAATTTGAGCACCTTGTATTATAATAATATCGAGCAATTGGAGAAAGAAGCTCGAGAAAAGCATTTCACGGAGTGGCTGAAGAATCAAAAGGCTGAGTGAAGTATGCGGCCAAGTTCCTTACGGACAAGGCGCCACAGCTGTAGGAGTGATGGCCGGATCGAGTTGTTTGCTCAATGCATCACGAATAGTTTTTAAAGATCTAACGGCTTTGATCTTGCTTGGCTTTTGACCGTTGACTGAAATTTCAATGGTTTTATCGAGATCTAGAAGTTCATCCGAGAGAAGAAGTTGGATTTCTTCTGGTATATCACCGGTCAAGTTGATCTTTTGACCAATAATTTCTGCGATGATTTTTTGTTCTTTAGCAGCGACTCCGTCCGGAAGTTGTAGCCAATAGAATCTCTGATGGGTGATATCGTCTTGATACCATACAACTTTTTTTGGCCATGGTTTGCGAGTGAACGTTGCCATCCACGGTAGGGCTTCTGCATCCTTGCGATTCATCCAGTGAGGGAGGCCGGGGTAAATGCGGGACATGTGGACGTAGCCCTCGGGATCGGCTTTTTGCAGCTCCAGCATTTCAGCGGATTTTTCGACAGCAACTTTGTTGCGATTTACCGCAGCGTCATTGGCTCCCATGAAAATACCGAAAGGAAGATTACGGAGACCGAGAAGGGATGCTTCGTTCGGGTGACCCGCCATCATCGATGCTGCGGCAAAATGATCCGCCATGCGCGGCGCGACCTGCCAAACTCCATCGCCCCCGGCCGAGTAGCCCATGAGGTAAATTTTGTTAGGATCGACTCCACGCAAAGCGACCATGTTTTCGATCAGGCGGGCGAACATCGGATCGATATGTTCCTGATGCCACATGTTCCATTTATCGGTTGGTGCTCGGGGTGCGATGTAGATACCTTCTTCGGGTTCGTAGAGTTGGATTTGATTTTGCCATTGCTTGTGATTGATGTGTGCAGGCGCTTCGCCGCCGCCGTGCATGGATATCCAAAGCGAACGTCCTGTAATAGGCGCTTCACCGAAACTTTTTTCCAACCAACGCATGGTCTTGTCGCCATGAACGATGGTTTTATCTTTAAGCTCGGAGGCGCGTTTTTCTTTTTCCGAAGCAACGATGGAATCATAAGCATAACGAATCGCACGCGGAGCGAGTTCTTTGGAAAGAGGTTTGGAATCGTCGCTGAAATCCGGCGCTGGCTTTAGATCTTTGGCGCGAATGTCATGACTATCAGGATATGGCTCCTTGGCTATGAAAGGTGCGGTTTCAAGTTGTTTGCCATTGATTTCAAAATATAGGCGATAGGATTCACCTGGAGTGACGATGACGCGTGCCATGTCGTTTAGATCCGCCTTGCCCGCTTTGGTTTCAAAATCAGTTATAGTGAAGCCTGCTTCGGTGGTGAGCTTACCTTTGATGACGATACGCTGATCGCCTTCGAAAAATCTAACCCCTATCGTAGCTGCAACAGGCTCAACTTTGGTTTTGTAACGCAAAGTGACATTCACTCCTCCTACGTTGGGGTTGCGCTGCGACCAAATCATAGGGAAAATACCTTGGTCTTTTTTCCAAGAGGTTGCGTAGATGGAATGTGCGGGCTTGTTTTCATCGGCCCTGGAGGCGTTTTCGATAAACCAGCCATGATTGAGGCCTTTTGGGTCGAATTCATCGGCGCCAGTGAAATGCCAGTCCTTATCCCATACTTCCACCCATGTGTGATTGCCGCTTTTGTCCCACCACATCGGAGTTCCAGCGGCACGAGCAGGAATACCAACGGCACGGCAGACATCGACCAAGATGATCGAAAGTCCCGTGCAAGTGGCTTTGCCTTGGGCAATGGATTCTTTGGGCGATTGATTGGTTCGCTCGCGTTTGGTGTTGTAGTGTGTGTTGATGAGTTTGAAAAAATCTCGATTCAAAATTTGGACGGCCTCGGAGGCTGTTTTGGCGTCTTTCACAAGTGGAGTCGCTTTTTCTAAAAAATCAGCACGCCAAGGATCCCGAGGTTCATCGAAAACGGCGTAAGGTAAAACATCGTTCAGAAATATTTCTTCTGGAACATCTTTGGCCCATGGGAAAGTGGCGCGGGCTTTGAGCGCTAGATTGAGGTTCTCGATTAGGAACTCGGTAGTAAGGGATTTTTTATCTGCCTCAGACATGTGCTCGCACAAGAAGCGAGCGGCTTTTTCTCCAAATGCTCCATGGGAATCGTTAGCTTTGGCGATGAAATCATCGGTGGGAGTTGCGATGGCACAAGCAGCAGAAAACAGGAAAAACAGGATGGTTTTCATTAGTTGATGGATTTTGATTATACGAAATTCTGCGATTGGGATAAGCGTAAAGCGATATGGATTCAACGCGGAAACCGGCATGGATTGCTTAAAGTTTTAGAATTGAAAATAATTAAAATCGGCTACTTGCAACAGCGGGATTTCTAGCTAGGTTTTGTCATTATCAGTTTATCGAGGATTTTGATCGTATTTTCACTTTTATTCGGTTCTCTCGTACAAGGTCAGCTGGCGACAGAGTTACTGGCGAATGGTTTCGAGCGCCCCGTTTGGGCAGGTGCGCCCTGTTCTGTGAAAGATAAGCTCTGGGTCATGGAGCAGGCAGGGACCGTGTGGATATTAGATATTAAGACAGGTCAGCGTTCAGAAAACCCATTTTTAAAAATCAATGAGCTAGTCACCCGAAAAGGTAACGAACAAGGTTTATTGGGTTTGGCGTTTGCTCCTGATTTCGACAAGACGGGACGGTATTATGTTAATTATAACAAAGACGGCGGAGATACGTTGATTGTTCGTTTTGTTTCCAAAGATGGAATGACGACGGATGCGGGGTCGGGCGAAACAATTTTGAAATATAACCAACCATTTTCGAATCATAATGGTGGATGGTTAGATTTTGGTCCTGAAGGATTTCTTTACATTGCGACAGGAGATGGAGGTTCTGGAAATGATCCGAAAAACTTTGCACAGGATATGAGTTCGCCGCTCGGAAAAGTGCTACGATTGGATGTTTCTGTCGAGAGAGGCTACAAAGTTCCTCCCACTAATCCTTATGTAAACGATAAGGACGTTCATCCTTTGATTGTTGCCAGTGGCCTTCGTAACCCATGGCGTTGCTCATTTGATCGCAAGACCGGTGATTTTTGGATTGCTGATGTTGGTCAAAATCATTGGGAAGAAATCAACGTCATCAATCTAAAAGAACTCTCGAAAAAGAACTTTGGTTGGAGATTGCGTGAGGGTGATATTGAGACTCCTGCCAAATTGGTCGGTGGTGACTCTCCGTCCAATCACGTGGAGCCTGTCTATGTTTACAAGCATGGCAGTGGACCATCAGAAGGGCTCTCAGTTACTGGTGGCTATGTTTACCGCGGATCGAAAATTCCAGGATTTGAAGGGCGTTACCTTTTTGCTGATTATCAAAATCCTCGGATCTGGTCTTTCGTCATGAAAAATGGCAAAGCTGAAGATTTTAAAGATCATACCATGGAACTGCAGCCCGAAGGTGGAAGAATCAATTTGATTTCGGCTTTCGCTGAAGATGCCAGCGGAGAACATTATCTCGTTGATCACTCTGGATCAGTGTATCGGATCGTTAAAGGAAAGGATTGATGATCTGCAAATGTTGGATCCGGCGGTTGTGTTGGAGATCTTCTGAATAGAGAACCTCGGCACCTGAGCGAAGTGCTGCGGCGATGATGAGAGAATCGTCGAATCGATATTGGGTTGCGGATTTGATCTGGAGGGCATTTTGCCATATGGTGAAATCTGGATAAACGCTGCAGTGAGGTTTGAGTAAAAGTTCGATCAGATCGTTGAGATACTCGTGGCTCAGGGGTTTTTTGAATCGATGTAGAGAAACGTTACAGAATTCTTGAATCACTTGCCAACTGATGTGCCATGGTTGGTTATCTGAAATGAGTTCTCGAGCCCGTTGTTTTTTATCGGTGGCATCCCGTTCGAATGCGTAAACGATAATATTGGTATCGAGGAAGTAAGAGGTAGATGGTGGCATGGATTTCAGTATCGGTTCAACTCATCACGAGTGTAGGGCCCACCAGCGTTATATTGATTCATTTCATCCATCAATTTGTCGATCTTACGTTTGCGCTCATCGCGAGCAGCGAGTTCGGCGAGCCAGTCACGAAAGAGCACATTTAGAGTGGTTTTGCGTCGACGGGCTTCTTCCCGTGCTTCCTCGATGAGACGTTCATCCGCGCTGAAAGTGATGTTTTTCATAGCACGAATATAGTGCACACGAAAATCGTGTGCAAGAGGCAAGTTTACGCTGTAATAGAAGGGATAAGTTGACATATTTATGTCATTTGACATATTTATGTCATGCAAACGACCTTGCGAATTCGAGATGATTTATACCGTCAGGCCAAAGTTGAGGCGGCTCGAGAGGGGGTGACTTTGACTCGTTTTCTTGAGAGTGCCTTACAAATGAGACTTACCAGTCAGCAGGGAGGGGTTCAGAAAAATCAAAATACGAATGGCTTGGAGAAATTTGCGGCATGCATGCCGTTTGAGTCGGATGAGGAGCGGAAGCAATGGGATGAGCACATGGCCGATTGCGCACGCATCGATACAGAGGAGTGGAAATGACTGTTGTTCTTGATACGAATACCTACTCGGAGTGGGTGCGGGATGGCCGTTGGGCGGAGATTATCGGACGAGCGACATCTGTTCTTGTTCCTGCGCCTGTTCTCGGAGAACTGAGAGACGGATTTTTGAAGGGATCAAGAGCTGCTGATAATGAAAGAACTCTGATTGCATTCTTGTCGAGTGACATCGTTAAGGTCGCTCATGTAAGAGAGGAAACGAGCCATATTTATGCACGGTTTAAGAATGATCTTCGTCGCAAAGGTAAGCCTATCCCAATCAACGACATTTGGATTGCTGCCATATCTCATGAGTCGTGCGGAACTCTTCTAACAGGCGACAGACATTTCGGATTTCTGGATGAACTGAGGGTTTGCTTTGATGATGCATGAGCTCAGTTTGAAGAAGGAATGACACGCCAAGAGGCTGTCTAAAAAACCAAAATGCTCTCAGTGTTGTAGTTGCCGTATTATTCAGACAGCCTCTAAGCATGATGCGGCGCCTCGGTTTCCGTGATGAGCGGGCGGAGATTCTGGTGTTGTTTGGAAAGATCTGGGTCTTCATGGAAAACCTGATCGGCGAGGGCGCGGGCTTCGCGGATGAGTTGGGTATCGGTGATGAAATCGGCAAAGCGTAGGTCGGTGAGGCCGGATTGTGCGGTGCCCAAAACATCGCCGGGGCCGCGCAGTTCGAGATCGGCTTCGGCGATTTCGAAGCCATCATTGGTTTTTTCTAACAACGCAAGTTTTTCGAGTGCCTCGGGCAATTTGGAATCGGTTAGAAGAATGCAGTAAGATTTGTGTTCGCCTCGGCCGATCCGTCCGCGCAGCTGGTGGAGTTGGGCGAGGCCAAAACGTTCGGCGTGGTGGAGGATCATCAGGTTGGCATTTGGGACATCAACCCCGACCTCGATCACGGATGTCGCCACGAGAGCTTGGGTTTTTCCGCTGCGGAAATCATCCATCACTGCGTCTTTTTCTTCGGGGCGGAGTTTGCCGTGGATGAGCCCGACGTTTTCAGCTCCAAGGCGTTTCTGCCATGCGGCAAAGGCTTCGGTAGCAGATTCGGCTTTGATGGAATCACTTTCTTCGACCAGCGGGTAAACGAGATAAGCTTGGCGACCTTCGGCGAGCTGGGCTTTGACGAAATCCGTGATGTCTTTTTGTTTCGGTTTGGTGCGGAGGGCGGTGATGATTTTCCCCCGACCCGTTGGTTTTTCATCGAGTAGGGAAACATCGAGGTCACCGTAGATCGTCATGGTCAAGGTGCGCGGAATGGGTGTGGCGGTCATGACAAGAACATCGGGCAGCGTGCCGTGGCGAATGAGCGCCGCGCGTTGGACGACACCGAATTTGTGTTGTTCATCGATGACGACCAGGCCGAGGTCGGTGAAAAGTTCGGGATCGTAAAGCAGGGCATGGGTGCCTATGAAAATGGTCGGCGCATGGGACTCGGCGATGGTGGACTCGTGTTTATTCGCAGTGCGTAGAACGAGTTTCACACCGAGCGGTTCAAGCCATTTTTTGAATGTAAGGAAATGTTGTTCGGCAAGAATTTGAGTTGGAGCCATCAGTGTGGCATCGGCGCCAGAATCGATGGCAAGGAGCATCGCCGCCATCGCGACGAAGGTCTTTCCAGTGCCGACATCGCCTTGGAGAAGTCGATTCATCGGGCGAGGCTCGCGCATGTCGGCGATGATTTCCTTGATCGAGCGTTTTTGTGCGTTTGTTAGATCGAAGGGCAGGCTGGAGTAAAACGCTTTGAGTAAAGTGGTTTTTTTTCCAAGCACACGGCCTTGGTGTGAACGGTGGCGATTGCGCTGCCAGACAACGTTGAGTTGGAGATTGAAAAAAGCTTCGAGCGCAAAGCGTCGGCGGGCGGATTTGGCGGATTCGGCGGAGGTGGGGAAATGGGTTTCTCTTAAATCGGCTTTTCGATCCGACTCACTAACTAGGTAGGGAAAATAATTGGCATGGTGGATGCAATCCACCGCCACGTAGATAGCCTCCCTTAGTCGGCGTTGGTTGATGCCGGAGATGTTTTTGTAAATCGGAACGATTCGGTTGAGATGGATGGTCGCGGTTTCTCCATCGTCATCGATGACTTCAATTTCTGGGTGATCGATGATGAGCCGTCCGCCTTGCTCTTTGACTTTTCCGTAAGCGATCACCTGCTGGCCGGCAGCGATCACTTTTGACATGAACGGCATATTGAACCAACGGCAGGTCACTTTTCCGGATCCAAAAACGCTGCCGGCCCCATCCATGATGATGGCTTCGTAAAAACGCATTTTCCCAAATCCCTTGTTGCCGGCATCAATCACTCCTCCAGTGAGGCAGACAGACTTGGCGGTGGCTTGATTGGGAAAGCGATCGAACTGGCGTCGATCCTCGTAGCGCTTTGGAAAATATTCTAACAGATTAGCGACAGTGGTGATACCAGCGGCGGCGAGCGCTTGGATTTCTTTCGCCGAGAGGGCGGGCAGGGAGGAGAGTTCGGTTTGCCCAGTGATCACGGAAGATAAAATCAAATTTCGTGATGGAAACATCAAGGAGACTTTTTCGAAGCTGATTTCTATTTTTTCGGAGGTCGAAGGTCTGAAAGTCGAAGGTCCACTTATACAAACCGCACCAGCGGTTCTGGCTATGACTTTAAGACTTTAAGACCTTAGACTCTTCGAATGCGGTTCTGGTTATAACTTTAAGACTTTGGACTTTTGACTCAAAAGATACGTCTCAATCCTCCCGGAGACCGGCTTGTTTGCCATAATCCTGCAGGGCGGGGCGAAGGAGGAAGATCTCCGCTACGAAAGACTTGCGGGATTTGGGATGACGGGTAGATTTTAGCTGTATTTACTGAATCTATGTCTACTCTCCAAACCGTTCTCAATGTCGCCCTCCTCATTTTCGTGGTGGTGATGCTTTTCAATATTATCATTTTTGTTCACGAGCTGGGGCATTTCTTAGCTGGTAAATGGCGTGGGTTGCAGATCGATCGGTTCCAGATTTGGTTTGGAAAGCCGATTTGGAAAAAGGAATACAAGGGTGTGCAATATGGTCTTGGTTGGATTCCGGCGGGTGGATTTGTGGCCTTGCCGCAGATGGCTCCGATGGAGGCGATTGAAGGTGGTGACAAAAACCGCAAGCCGCTGCCGCCGATCACGCCTCTCGATAAAATCATCGTAGCGTTCGCTGGGCCGCTATTTTCCATTTTGCTCGCGCTGTTGGCGGGAGTGATTGTTTGGAATGTCGGGAAACCAAAGGATTTCGTTCCTAGTACCGTAGTGGGATATGTGGAAGAAGGTTTCCCAGCCGAGGTGGCTGGGATTCTTCCAGGAGACAAAATTCTTGAGATCAATGGTGAGCCTGTAAATGGTTTTATGGGATCGTTAGATAGTGTAATGGAACGGATTATTTTGAGTAGTGGTGATAGTATTACATTTAAAGTCCAGAGACCAGGTGTCGAAGAGCTTCTCCAACTGCCGTGTAAATTTAAAATAGAAGATTCGGAATGGTATCAACGAGGAGGTTTGCGCCAAGTTGGTATCGATCATCAAGGCTCAGCAATCATTGAGACGGTAATAAAAAATAGTCCTGCTGCCAAAGCCGGGCTGAAAAAGGGCGACCAGGTTCTTAAAGTTAATGGTAACGATCTCTTCAGCGCAGGTCAGCTTGCGCAATACTTGAAGAAAAAGGATTTTAAATCAGTTGTCTTGGACGTTAAAAAAAAGAATGGTGAATTGGTAAAAATTGAAGTGACACCAGCGAAACCATTACCTCCATCCAAGCTTGATCCGATGCTTGGGGTCAGGTGGAATACCAAATCAGCAGTCGATGTAAGACTCGTTAACCCCGATCCATTTACTCAAGTGGCTGACAGTTTGAAAATGATGTGGGTTACGGTTACGAAAGTGGCTGACCGAAAATCCAGCATTGGTTTGGATGATCTTAGTGGGCCCGTGGGTATTGGAGAAGTTCTATTCACCTTATTACAAACCGAGAATGGATGGAGACGGATTTTAAGTTTCTTGGTGTTGTTCAATGTGAATCTCGCGGTGCTAAACATGCTACCATTTCCGGTTTTGGATGGTGGACATATCACCATGGCGATTCTTGAGAAAATTTTTGGCAAGCCGATGGAGATGAAGACCATGGAAGTGATTCAGACTGCGTGTGCGTTGGCACTTATTTCACTGATGCTTTATGTGACTAGCAAAGATATCGGGGATAAATTTGGCAGAGGCGGGGGCGAGTCAGCCGCTGAAATAAAGTTCGCGGAGTGACAGAGGAGTCCACAATAGAACCAGCACTCTGTGATCGATGTGGTGGAGATGCCCTTGGGCTGATAGGTGAAGAACATCTCTGCGAAAACTGCGTGCATGAAGTATCCGCGTGTTGCGGGGAAATAGGTCTTGTAAGACCCATAGGACTTATTAAGTCCACTTCCGCATCATGGTTTTTTCCTGCCCCAGTAGCTGGCTAGAAGACTGCCGATGATGCAGTGGAAAAATGCGGAGATTGCACAGGGAGCTGCTGCTAGCATGGTGAAATGAGTTTTCGCTAAGCTGGAACCGAGACCTGAGTTTTGCATGCCGACCTCGATCGAAACCGTACGGCTTTCCTTTTCTGGCATGCGGAAAAACTTCGCCCAGAAATAACCCAGCCCGAAGCCAAGGGCATGCACGGCGAAGACCGCAGGGATGAGGGTTTTCCAATAGGTGATGATGGAAGGTTTGGTTGCACCGACGGTGGCTGCGACAATAAGCACGATCACGAAAACGGAGATGACTGGTGAGAATTCTTTCACGGGGCGCAGCGCTGAACCGAGATAGCGATTGAGTAGGAGGCCGAAGATGATAGGTAACAAGACGATGCCGAGCATGGAAAGCATCATTGCGGATGCATCGATCTGAAGCAAAGCTGATGCATAAGCTTTTGTTAGAAGTGGAGTTAGCCAAACGGCGAGGAGAGTGGAGCATGCCGTCATGATCACGCTCAAAGCGACGTTTCCTTTGGCGAGAAACGTCACAACGTTGGAAGCGGTTCCGCCGGGACAGCAACTTACGAGGATGATGCCGAGTTTGAATTCATTGGGTAAACCTGATACCGTAGCAATGGCCCAACCGAGAAAAGGCATGATCACAAATTGCCCAGCGACTCCCAGACCAATCCAGCGCGGCATTTTGAAGCAGTCGCGAAAATCCTCGAAACTCAAAGTAATGCCCATACCTAACATGATGATGCCGAGTCCTGCGGAAATGAGTCCAATTTCAGTGCCTGGAATTTTACCAAGAAACCAAGTGAAATGGCTGGGGAAAATCCATGCCCAGACGACACCTAGAATCGTCCAAAGCCAGAATAGATTTACGATGCGATTTATCATGCTGTTTAGCCTAAAACCATCGCACTGCGCGAAGTGGTGTAGAATTTGAGTTGTCCATCTGGGTGGATGGGGTAATTGACGCTAGGATCGACGCGGGCGTGGCCGCCGTAGCATTTGGCATCGGAATCCAGAAGAAGTTGATGAGTATGTTGATTATGTGGGTTGGTTCCATAACCGAAGATGGAATTTTGAGTGGAAAGGTTGATGATGAAAATCAGGTTCGCACGTTCGGCGATGATGATTTTGTTAGAATGATCGATGTGGAGAAGGTTGGCGGGAGGGGCCTGGAGAAGATTGTGTTTTTTTGCCAAAGCCACGAGATCTCTATCCCACTCAGCAAGCCAAGTGTATTTGAGTTTTGGGTTATCCAGCAGCGACCATTGGCGGCGGCAGTAATGGTAGGACCAATCATTGCCTTCGCGTGGGAAATCCAACCACTCGGGATGACCGAATTCATTGCCCATGAAATTCAACCAACCTTCGCCGCCGAAGGCGAGGGTCATGAGTCGGATGATTTTATGGAGCGCAATACCTCGTTCGACCACGGGATGGTTGTCTTCTTGGGTCATGTGCCAATACATCTCCTGATCCATAAGGCGAAACGCGATGGTCTTGTCGCCGACAAGTGCTTGGTCGTGGGATTCCGCGTAGGCGATGGTGGCCTCACCGTGGCGGCGATTGTTGAGGACATCCCAGAGTTCATCCATGTTCCAATTTTCGTCGCGTTGGTCTTTGAGAAGTTTGATCCAATGATCGGGAATGCCCATGGCAAGGCGATGGGTGAAACCGATTCCACCCTCGGAGTTGGGTCGGCAAAGACCAGGCATTCCCGACATATCCTCGGCAACGACGATGGCACCGGGTTTGATTTCTGAGATGAGTTGGTTGGCGAGCTTGAGGTAAAGGATGGCTTCTTCATCGGCATCATCGCCGAAATAGTCATCATAAGATTCGAAGGCGCGGTTACCGTGGGAATGGTAAAGCATGGAAGTGATGCCGTCGAAGCGGAAGCCATCGAAACGGAACTCTTCTAGCCAATAGCGGACATTGGAGAGCAGAAAACGGCGGACTTCGGGTTTTCCGTAATTGAAACATTTCGAGTCCCATTGGGGATGTTCGCCTTTTCCACCAGCGTGGAAATACTGATTTCCCGAGCCATCGAGGTTATTCAAACCTTCGGCGATATTTTTCACGGCATGCGAGTGAACAATATCTAACAGAACTGCGATGCCCATGCCGTGTGCGGTATCGATGAGGAACTTCAAATCCTCAGGAGTTCCAAATCGCGAACAAGGCGCGAAGAAAGACGAGACATGATAGCCAAACGATCCGTAATAAGGATGTTCCTGCGCCGCCATGAGCTGGATCGTGTTGTATCCAGCCTTTTGAACTCGCGGTAATACCTGTTCAGCAAATTCAAGGTAGGTATGCACCCGCGGCTCCTCTCCAGACATGCCAACGTGGGTTTCGTAAATAAACGGGGAGGTGATTTGTTTGGGGTCAAAAGTGTGTTTCCAAACATACCGCTGCGGTGGCGACCAGATCTGCGCGGTAAAATCGTGCGTCTGTGGATGCTGGATCGCTCGTGTGATTGTTGCGGGCAGGCGATCGAGCTGGGAATCATCCGCTCCATGGATGTGGAGTTTGACCTGATCACCATGTTTCAGAGCAGGGGCAGGAATATTTAACTCCCAGATACCGTTGGCAGCTTTCTCCAATCGATGTGCATCTCGGTTCCACTCATTGAAATCACCGATCAGACAAACCGCTTTAGCCTCCGGCAACCATTCGCGGACCGTCCAATGATTTTTCTCGGGATCGAAACGAATTCCGAAAGATTGATGCGCCAAGCTGTAGGCAGCGAGTGAGCCATGGTCTTGCTGGATTTCTTTGAGGGCATTTTCGAAGCGATCTGTCCGGCGCACGATCGCAGCAGTCTGAGGCTCCAGCCACGGGTCATCTTGGACAAGTTTAGGGATATCCGACATCGCGGTAAAGTTGTCACTTTAGGTATACATCTGAAAGCGAAATGTATGGGGCGCTCATACAGCCCATTGAAAATTTTAAGCTTGGTTCGTTTGTGCTGACCTTTAGCTTTTCTTTATGTCTCCGCTGTTAATGGATATCGTCATCATTGTGCTCTATTTCGCGATCATCATTGCGATCGGTGTGCACTTCAGCCGTAGAAATAAAGATGTATCGGAATACGCCCTCGGAGGTCGTTCCATTCCTTGGTGGGCAGTGCTCGCATCTATCCTTGCTGCGGAAATCAGTGCTGGCACTTTTTTCGGTGCTCCTGGAGAAGGGTTTCGACTCCAAAATTACACGTATGCACAGTTGATGGTCGGATATCTCTTGGCGCGACTCGTGGTGAGCGGGGTATTCATTCCGGCCTTTTACAAACACAATGTGGTCAGTATTTACGAATTTTTGGAGATGCGCTTCGGACCTAAAACCCGGCGTATCGCAAGTGCGATCTTTTTGGTCACAAGGTCCCTCGCAAGTGGATCGAGATTATGGGTTCCGACACTTTTACTGATCGTGATCTGGAACCAACTCAATCCGAGCGATCCGCTTTCAAACTGGGAGCAGTTTTGGTTTACCGGTGCTGCATTGGTGGTGATTTCACTTCTGACAGCCGCATACACGGCCATCGGTGGAATCAAAGCGGTGATCTGGACGGACGTTTTGCAAATTGCAGTCCTATTCGGAGCACTTGGATTTTCGGTTTGGTATTTGTTGGGGCATATTCCGAATGGATGGGATGGGGTGAAAAGTTTTCTCACCGGACCAAATGACCTAAAACTTTGGGAATGGAAAGGCGATGCTCCTTCGACCACGACATGGGGCGCGATCAAGAGCGTTTTGGAGAGCGAGTTCACGGTTTGGGCCGCATTGTTGGGATCGTTGTTCGTCACACTTGCAACCCACGGAACCGATCAAGACATGGTTCAGCGGATGTTGACGGCGAAAAACAAACGCCAGAGCGCAGTTGCAACGATTCTTTCCGGACTAGCCGATATTCCCGTGACTTATGCGGTGCTCACCATCGGGATTCTGCTTTCAGTCTACTATGGTCATGTGGTAAGTGATCCAGCACTTCCGATGGCGGGCGGCAAGCCCGACAATACCCGAATTTTTCCATACTTCGTGATCGATGTTATGCCAGGCGGATTACGCGGCTTAGTGGTTGCAGGAGTACTTGCGACGACCATGGGATCGCTTGGAACGGCGATGAATTCTTTAGCAACCAGTTACTCAAGAGACTTTCATTTTCGCTGGTTCAAAACTCCCGATGACGAACATGCGCGTGTTCGTATCATCAAGCTTAGCACGGTTGGGTTCGCGCTGATTTTAATTTTTGTGGGATTGGCGACAGCTTTTGTGAAGGCGCACAATCCATCGCTCAGCATCATCGGAATTATCCTCGGAAGTTTTGGCTACACCTATGGTTCTTTATTGGGTATTTTCATGGTCGCGTTATTTACCAAAAATCGCGGTAGCGAGACTGGCAACATCATCGCCATGATCACAGGTATCGTTTTTGTCGCCTTTCTAAGCAATCTTCCAAATGACATTTGGAAGATGTTCGGTGGCGGAATGCTTTATAAAAATCCAGCTTGGTTACCCATCATCGAGTTCCCTTGGCGCATCATGGCGGGCACTTTGGCGACGGTCGCTGTCGCATTGTGTTTTCGCACGAAAGTCAAAAATTCTACCCAATCAAATGAGCTGCAAGAAAACAAAATTTTATGACATCTTCGCCATCTATTTTTCCCTAGTGAATTAAGGATTTGCGGGGATTTTAGCTGATAGATGGAGGGTTTATTTCACAAAAGCTAAACAAAAACTGAGTCAAGTTTTTAAAATTTTATTTCGTGGAACGCTTGTGGAATACAGGGATTTAGTTGGTTCTGTTAGATCACATTCTTAAAAATTTTTCTCCAGAGAAATACCTGTTCATTGTTCGTCTCGACCGTTGCGTTGGAGCAGCCCATAGGGGGTGCTGAGGAGCGTAGCGTATGATAGCCATGAATAAAAAAAACCAAGAGACCGAAATGCCGAAGCCTTTAGTGGAGAAAGCCGATCATAAAGAAACAAGTTTCAGTGATGATGGCGCGGGAGAGTGGCAGATAATTTCAAACTCATTGAGGAAGTCGATTGGGAGTGATGCGTTTCAGCGTTGGTTTGGAGTGGCGACATGGCATAGCACATCAAACGGTGAAGGGGTAGTCACCGTGCCGGGTGAAATTCATCAGGTGTGGATCGAGACAAATTATTTGCCTGAGTTGATGATGGCAGCGAGCGAAGAGTGCGAGGGAATGCATCATGTGAAGATCATGGTTGCGGAAATTGCCTCGGATTTTTCAGAAGAAAATATTTCATCAGACAACGCTCCACCGCAAATCAGAATCGAGTTGCCGAGCGACATGCTCGAGAAGCGCGCTAAAGCGGCAGGTTTGAATCCGGATTATACTTTCAATAAATTCGTGGTGGGCAGCAACAGCCAGTTCGCTCATGCGGCCTGTGAGGCAGTCGCGACCAAAACCTGCGTGGGCTATAACCCGCTTTTCATCCACGGTGGATCTGGTTTGGGCAAAACCCACTTGATGCACGCGATTGGTCAGGAAATCCTGCGTCGTCGCCCAGATGCCCGGGTCATTTATCTGACCTGTGAGCGTTTCACCAACGAGTTCATTGAGGCGATCCGTAAGGGCGATATCGAGAAATTCCGCCGCCGTTACCGGAGCTCGGATGTGTTGCTCATCGACGATGTACAGTTCCTCGCCGGTAAAGAGCGCTCTCAGGAAGAGTTTTTCCACACCTTCAACACCCTGCTCGATGGTCGCAATCAAGTGGTTCTCACCAGTGATCGCCCTGCCTGTGAAATCAAGAGTATCGAGCCACGTTTGATTTCCCGTTTCGAATGTGGACTTGCTGTTGAACTCCAACCACCTCAGCTCGAGACTCGGATGGCGATCTTGAAAAAGAAATCTCTAGAATGGAAAGTTTCTGTGGATGAGAACGTTCTTAATTTTCTCGCTGAAAAAATTCGCTCAAACGTGCGTCGTTTGGAGGGTGCTTTGGTCCGGGTCGCGACCTTTGCTTCGCTGGCTGGTGAGAGTGTCTCGGTGGAAAAAGTGGAGTATTTGCTCCGTGATTTCATCCAAGAAGAAGCGAGCCGTCAAGTCAGCATCGATGCCATTCAGCGTGCGGTTGCTGAAGTTTTCGATGTGCGCATGGCAGACATGATTTCCCGCCGCAGGCCGGCGAGTATTGCGTTTCCCCGCCAAGTGGCGATGTATCTGAGCCGATCACTGACCCATAGCTCTTTGATGGAGATTGGGGAGTCCTTTGGTGGGCGCGACCACGGAACCGTAATCCATGCCTGCAAAAAAGTCGCGAGTGAGCTCAATAAGCAGTCGGGCTTGAAAGAGCGGATTGAGCGGATCGAAAGCCAACTTAAGCGATAGTTTGATCGCAATGTGTTCTTGCTATCGTTGGCTGAATCTATAGGATTTAGGAATAAAAGTTGCTTTGAATTAACAAAGTAACCAACCCCTAAATACCATGAACGAAAACACATTTTCAGATGAAGGAAACATTGCAGTCGCCACAGCAGCAAACGACCTTCGCGCTGCTGCGAACGATTTTGCCAAAACCACTACCGAGCAAGCAGCTATCGTAAAAGACCGAGCTCTTGATGCCGCTCATGCGATCAGAACCACCGCTACTCAAAAAGCCAGCCAGTTGAAAATCGTTGCTACTGAAAAAGCCTCACATGTAAGAGAAGTCGCTCAGCAGCAATGGGATGAGACTCGCCTCAAGGCAAAAGAAATCCATGTTACTGCCGAGGACTATATCCGCCAAAATCCAACCAAAGCAGTACTCGGTGCGCTTGGAGTTGGTTTTTTGATCGGTCTCATTGTCCGTCGTTAATTTGATCGAAACTCAAGCAACTTAATCAGAAAATTAGGCTGCTTGCGCTCATCTGTTTTCTTTTATCTTTATTTATGAGTCACGATTTTTCTAACCTGCCTCGAACTGGTGCGGGAGAATCTCCAGTTCCAGGAGAAAATCGTGTTTCTGGAAATTGGAAAGAGGCAATCCCGGATTTAATCTTTTCACGTATCGGAATATTTCGGATCGAGGCGCAGGACGCATGGGAAGTGACTGTTAGAAAATTGATCATTTTAAGCATTTTTTTGTTCGGCCTGTTCGCGACATGGAGTTTGATCACGGCTGGTTTGATTGGTGTGATTTCCGCCCGTTTTAATTGCCCTTGGTATTTTGCTGCCCTTTCATTGGGTGGTGTTTATCTGCTCATTTTCCTACTGATGTTATTGATTATGAGGCGATCAAAGAAAACCGAATCGTTTCCGATCACCCGTCAAGAATTTGAAAAAGACCGCGAATGGCTAAACCAACTCAAAAATCGCTCGAACTCGCAGAGCTAGTTCGGCGCAGCGATGCTGCCCGAATTCAGATTACGCAAGCGCATCTCGAACTCCGGCGAAAATTGGAAGTTCCGTTACGTATCAGGGACTCGCTCAAATCTAGTCCATTGAAATGGATTGGCGGTTCCTTGGGCATTGGTTTTATAAGCAGTTTATTATTCAGACATAGGCGCAGTGAATCCAAACATTCACATGAGAAAAAACATCGTGGCTGGTTTGTCGGATCACTTATGATGATTTTCAACTTGGTCAAACCATCTCTTAAAGTCTACGCAACCAAGCTACTCACAGACTACTTGCAAAATCAGTTGAGCGGTCGTTTAAGTGGTTCTGTGCGGAATGATCATCATGACCCATATTGACAGCATATTTCATATCTGGTTTAGCATATCCAACTTCATAGAATTTAAATTTTAAAACCCCAATCGTTCACTCAATGTCGGAATACAAAGTCCTGAATCATGTCGATGAGTATTTGAAACTCGGGCGAGAATACAATTGTTCGGATGTCCATCTAGCAACGGCATATCCACCTGCATGGCGTCGTGCGGGTTCTTTAATGCCAATTTGGGAGGATCATCCAATCTTGAAACCAGAAGAGACGGAAAGCTTAGTGCGTTCCTTTTTAGGAAAAGAAGAATGGAATCGTCTGGAAGAACGCGGCGATATCGATTTTGCGTATCAAGGAACGGACGGCCGATATCGCGCATCGGTTGTCAAACAGCGCTTGGGTTATGACATGGTTTTTAGGGTCATCAACACCCAGACGCGCACCATGGAAGAAATCGGTTTGCCCATTGATCACATCGTCCCTTTGACACGTTATCATAACGGTCTGATTCTTATTACTGGTTCTGTGGGTTCAGGTAAATCGACCACGCTTGCTTCGATCATCGACTTCATTAATAAAGATCGCGAAGATCATATCCTAACTCTGGAAGATCCCATTGAGTATGTTTTCAATTCGATAAAGTGCCACGTCAATCAGCGCGAAGTCCACAAGCACACCGAATCCTTTGCGAGGGCTTTGCGCGGTGCGTTGCGGGAAGATCCGGATGTGATCATGGTGGGTGAGATGCGGGATTTGGAAACGATTCAGCTCGCGCTTACGGCTGCGGAAACGGGTCATTTGGTTCTGGCAACCCTGCATACAGGAAATGCTCCCCGGACATTGGATCGGGTGCTTGATGTGTTTCCTATCGATCAGCGAGATCAGATCCGTATCATGGTTTCCGAATCACTTCGGGGAATTCTTTCTCAACAACTCGTCCCGACCATTGAAGGTTCACGTGCGCTCGCTCTTGAGCTGCTCGTGAACACGCCAGCTGTTGCAAACTGTATTCGTGAAGGAAAAACTTATATGCTTCCCGGGATCATGCAAACTGGCAAGCACGTGGGTATGATTACTATGGATGAATCTCTCAAACAGCTCTATATCAAAGGGATTATCACTGCTCAGGATCTTTTATACCGCTGTGAGGATAAAAATCAGATGAAGATTTTCCTGCAGTCATGATATTTTTTAAACCCTTACAATTTTCCAAAACCTGAATCTCGTCATGGCTAAAATCGATCGCTTATTCCAACACCTCATTGCGAGTAAAGGCTCGGATTTGCACCTTGCTGAGGGGCAGCCTCCTAAGATTCGTGTTCACGGTGCAGTGACGCCGATTGAGGGCGAGGAGATTTTGGAAGGTGAGACATTCAAACAGCTTTTGGCGGAAATTTGTGACCCCAAAGCATTTGAGCGCTACCTGAAAATTGGAGATCTCGACTTTGCTTATGAGATGGATGAGGATTCGAGGTTTCGCTGCAATTATCTTCAACAACAAAATGGCCTTGGTGCAGTATTCCGCTTGATTCCTACGGAAATCATGTCTTTGGAATCATTAGGAGTTCCTGAAATTGTAAAAGAATTCGGACACATGCGTTCGGGTCTCGTCTTGGTTACAGGGCCTACTGGTTCCGGAAAGTCGACGACGCTTGCCGCATTGTTAGATTATATCAACTCGAATTTTTCCCGCCACATCATCACGGTCGAAGAGCCAATCGAATTTGTGCACCGAAATAAGAAATCGATTCTGACTCAGCGCGAAGTCCCAATCCAGACACCTTCCTTCGCGGATGGTTTGCGTGCTGCTTTGCGTGAAGATTCCGATATTGTTCTGGTGGGAGAGATGCGGGATTTGGAAACGATTTCGCTCGCGCTCACCGCTGCGGAAACAGGACTCCTTGTTTTTGGAACGCTGCATACCAATAATGCCCGTAAGACGGTCGACCGTATTATCGATGTGTTTCCTGCTAACCAACAGGCGCAAGTTCGCACGATGCTTGCTGCTTCTCTGAGAGGCGTGGTTGCGCAGCTTCTATGCAGGCGGGTGGACAAGCCCGGCAGGGTGGCAGTTCACGAGATCATGTTTGCAACTCCCGCCGTCTCCGCCATCATCCGTGAGGGAGCGACCCAAAAACTTTACGACGTCATTACTGGTGGTAAAGGCGAGGGCATGCAGTTCATGGATGAATCGATCTGGTCCAAGCTGCGCGATGGTATGATCTCGCCCGAAGAGGCATATATGAAATCGATCGATAAAACCCGCTTTAAGAAATTCCTGCCTAGCGATGTATCCCACCTCGGTGATGCATCGGGTGAGAACCCGTTGTCGCACTGATCAAGTTTGTGAAGGGGTATCACGGATCTCCTATTTTTCGCCTTTCATAGACTCTTTCTCGTAGTGCATTTTCCACATTAGGTAATATTGAAATTCCGAACATGATTTCAATAACAACGAAATCGTGGGTTACGGGCCGGAACTCCAAATCAAACATCCGCGCAGCGGCTAATCATCCAAACCTCAAAATCTCCTCGTTTCGGAAAAGACTTTTGGCAACCAGTCTATATCGTTTGCCAAAAGACTGTGCTTTTATCTGGAGGCTTGCTGCGGAGGAGTCGCAACACCGCATCCCAGATCATATCGCCTCAGATGAAGGTGCCATCGAGATCCACGCAAATGGGAACGGTGGAGAAGCTCTTTGGTTCGTCAGACATTGCAGGGTGTAACCATGATGTTACTGGCTAGTTGTTTGAAAATTCAGGCTTACTGAGGTATATCATCACCAAGGATTTTGTCGATCGAAGCCACGCGCTCCCATGGACAACGTTTGCGTTGGTATTTTTTCCAGACGATATCGCGTAGGGCTCTCCAGACTTCTTCGGAAGGTTGTTCAAGAATCTCCCAATCGGGATCAGTTCTCAGAGTGGTCAAAATTCTCCATTCATTGCCGTGGAAATTTCCGCGGTAATATCGTTTCCCTTCCTCTGTCTTCTCATTCCACTCGTGTGACTCCATATAGATAGGTAAAGCCCTGTGGAGTAGAGATGCAAGCTCGGGTAGAGATGATTTCTGGAACGGGTCTATATTTTCAGCTCAGGAATTTTTCCATAACCTAAAGCCTCTACGCCATCACGCAGGGGAAAGGATAATTCTCCAGGATAGACCAAGTAGACTTTTTCCAATTCGAGATCTGTTTGGGCGATTGTCATGGAATGCGTGACGCTCGGCTTTTCTGTGACTTTGAACTCAAAGCCATAGCGTTTCCCACCGCGTTCAATCACCAGATCGATTTCAGCGCCACCATGAGTTCCCCAGAAAAAGCATTCGTTTGGCTCTAATGCCAGAACCGAGCAAATTTGTTCCAGTGCGAAACCCTCCCAAGACGCGCCGTAGCGAGGATTGGATTGAAGATCCATTAAAGTTTCAATTTGAAGCAGGCTGTGCAGCAAGCCGGAATCTCGTATGTAAACTTTTGGAGCTTTAACGATGCGCTTTTTTACATTTGCGAGAAAGGGTCGCAACTGTCGCATGACGTATGATTCTGTTAGAATATCCAGATATTCACGTGCTGATTGGTGTGAAATATCCAGAGATTTAGCAATCGCCGAGCTGTTCCAAGTCTGGCCGTGGTAATGGGCGGCCATGATCCAGAATCGGCGCAGACGCTCTGGTGAAATAGTAATTCCGAAACTTGGTATATCCTGATGCAAAAATGTATGAACGAAAGATCGTCGCCACTTTGAGCTTACATCATCTGATGCAGCGAGATAGGATTCTGGAAATCCTCCGCGCAGCCAAAGTTGGTTACGGCTATGTGTCCCGACCTCGCCGCAATTCAATCCACTCATGAATACGAAGTTCACCCGTCCCGCCAGGGATTCTGATGTTTCTTTAAGTAGTTGTGGAGAGGCGCTGCCTAGGATGAGAAAGCGTGCAGGCATTTCCTTTCGATCCGCCAAAACCCGGAGAATGGGAAACAGATCGGGTTGGCGTTGGAATTCATCGATAACTATCAGTCCTTTCAGTTCACCAAGAACATCCCGTGGGTTTTGTAAACGGGTCTGATCCAATGGGTCTTCCAGATCGAAATAGTTCTCACGCGGCACTTGAAATGCCCGTGCAAGTGTCGTTTTTCCACACTGCCGAGGTCCTAAAAGTGCAGTCACTCGGAAATGTTCAACCGAGTATACCAAGGCTTCAGACAGGTTTTGACGGGTTATTTCACTCATTTTTCTTGTAAATTGAAGATTGTAATTGCAATTTACAAGAAAAATTTAGGTTTTATGTGGTGTCGAAGGGGTTTTTTAGATTCCAACCTGCCGCAGGCGGAACATGACCCTTGCGCCTAAAAACAAGAACACTCCGAGAAATGCGGCATCGTAGGGCGGTGGGTAAGCGGCAATCCGTGATCGAGGGTGCACAGTGCTGCGTGTGTCCATGGCGCTTGGGTCGGGATCGGGCTTGAAATAGACATCGCCAGCTGCTTTTTCATAGCGCCAGTTGTCTTCAAATTCGGTGAGCCACCAGGTTTTCGGACCGGTTGAATCCGGGAGTTTTAAGGATTTCAGTAGGCTGGACTTGTGTCGGGTGATGTCATCCGCCCAAACGGCGTTACCGCTCCATTTTTTTCCGCCATCGATTTGTGCGAGATAGCGTGTCTCGGCAATGAAATAGATACGAAGTAATCTGGATGATACATCGAGTTTGGATTTCGCCGTTGTGGATTCGGGTTCGCGATATGGGAACAGCGGACGCTCCGTGCGGAAGGTGATGCGCAACGCGGATGCCTTGATGTCTTTCGTTGCTATGCCTTTTTTTGCGAGTTTGAGCACGGTGAAATGCCAATCCCCTCCGAGGTAAGGCGCGGCCCATTCTGCTAGAGCGGGAGAATATAAATAACCGTTTTTTTCCAACCACGCGACGAGATCCTTGCCTGAACGTGCGGTCAGCACTGTAGCATCGTAACCCGCCACGCGTTTTTCTTCGATCACACGAACGCTGTTTTGCTCTGCCGTTGGAAAACCTGCAGAACATCCAATCGAAAATGAAGGTCCACTCATCACGTAAGGCGCAGTGATTTGTTTGAGTGTATCGAACACCTCGTTATCCGATTCCTCCAACTGCGGGCGTGAAGGTGAGGGTACGATGAAGCCGACATCTTTCGCATCGGTTTTGAAGTTTGCCTGACGAATGAAGTGCTGGGTTTTCGTTTCCTTATCCCAAATCATGATCACTTCCTGATCCGCATTGACGACATTGCCTCGGGCAATAGTTACCGCGGCACAGCTGAAGCACCGAGTTGTTGTATCCCAGAGCAGTAGCAGACAAAGTAAGAGTGATCTCATGTTTATCTGGTTAGCAGGTTATCAATTGGAGGGCGAGTTGAAAGGTGGGAGCGAAAATGTGATTAGAGCCAAGCTTTCGATTGGTATTCCACAGCAGCGAAATAGAACTGCCAAAGCCGATGACAATAGTAAATTGCGTTTGTGAGTGTAAATGAAATTAAGTCTGAGATCGAGAGCCTTCCTCTTGAGGAAAGGCGTCATCTCGCTGCGTATCTCGTTGCTTTAAGGCATAAAGACTTAGCTGAGTACAGAACAGCTATCGCGGGAAAAATTGACGATCGTAACCCAGAGAACTGGCTTTCTCTTGAGGAGTATGATCAACGGCTCGCTTCCTGAGGATGAAATACCGTCTACTCATATCAATCGATGTGGTTGAGTTTGTTGAGCGACTTCCCGCACGACTTCGAAAACCCATCCGAGCAACATTTGCTGGGATCGCCGAAGATCCCCTCGGGTGTTCAGAAGCCAATGATTATGACGATACTGGTCGGATTCTTAATATAGCAATCGTTGGAGATTTTGCATTGATGTATTGGATCGATGATACAGACAGTCATGTGAAAATATTAGATATCCATGCAGCGGATCGCTAAATTAGAATGCGAAAACTGTTCATTTATGGATTGATTGGTGGATCGTCGCTACAAACCCCATTTCAATCCCAAGAGAAACTCCACGAGGTCGCGTAGTTCGTTAGGGGAGAGGATGCTTCCCATGGGAGGCATGGTGGAGATGGGTTGGGTGCGGGATGCGATGTCGGAAACTTTGACTGTGGTTTCGGTTTTGTCGGGGAGGATGAGAGTGACGGAGGTTTTGGTTTCCTCTTTAAGAGCGCCCGAAATGGATGAGCTGGATTGGGTGGTGATGGTCATCAGTCCATAGCCAGCAGCGACCTTTGCTTGAGGTGTGACGAGGGACTCCAAAATGTAATCCCGGCCTTTCTTGCCAACTTGAGTCAGTGGTGGGCCGACATCGCTGCCTTTTTCACCGATGCGGTGGCAGGCGATGCATTGGGCGGCGAGATGTTCGTTGAAAACTTTTTCACCTGCAATGGGATCGCCGCCCATCAGAGAAACCGAGTAAGGTGGGAGATCTTTTCCAAAACCAGAAAGCACTTGGCTAAACTCGAGATAGAGATAAGGGCGTTTGCTGGGTTCTTTGCTAAATCTTTCCGCATAATTTTTGAGGAGTTCTTTTGCAGCAGGGGTATTGATTTTTCCTAACAGTAAAACTGCTTGTTGTTGCTCTACAATTTGCTCGGATTTCATGATGGCTCCGGCTGCGTAATCGACGACTTTTCGCGGATCTTTTTCAGCAAGCAGAGTCGCGGCTTGGATGCGGATTTTGTAGGAAGATCTGTCTTCGATAAGACTTGGAAGGATTTCATCAAATGACTGTGGATTGGATGATTTCAGGGCATCGAGTGCGGCAATGCGCTTAGCTGGATCGGCATTTGGGTTAAGCAATTCCTTTTCAAGATCCGCAGTATTGGCGATGATGCCGAGGTTTTTTGCCGTGGTCGTGGCAGCAGCGGAAATGGTTTTGTTAGAATGATTTTTCAGGTCGATGGCTGCTGTTGCAAACGCATTGCTTGCGGCGGCGCTATCGGCAGCAGGGTAGGGGTTGTGGCGGCCGTCGACGGGATCGGTGTTGAAAGCGGTGTTCCATGAAGCGAGTGCTTCGAGTGCCGCGATCCGGAGATCGGCTGGGACTTCTTCCCGCGTTGCGAAATTGGTTAGATTCTTGGCGGAGGCTGCGTCTCCGATGCGGCGGTTCGCGGCGATGGAGCGGCGGATGGCAGGAGGTGTTGCTTCGAGTTTTTCATTCAGCAATGCGGCGAGCGCGGGATAAGCGGCCTCGATCGCCGGATCGTCGTGGATGGCGTGCGCGGCTTCGGCGACAACCTGCGGGTCCGCGTCCTTAAGCAACTCGGCGGCAAGGGGGGAACGCAATCGACGGAATGCAACGGCGGCAGCGAGGCGGACGGCTGGGGATTTGTGTTTGAGTGTTTTTGTGGCGATATGCTCTGCCGATGCTGCGCTGAGAGCTAATACACCGGCGTGGCGGAGGTAGTTGTCTTGGTTGTTATTTTCTTCTAACAGAGAAATGACCGCATCTATTGCTGTGGCGTCGCTGGTTTTCCAGATTGCTGTGGCGGCGTGGAAGCGGACTTGAGGATCAGAATCGGCGAGGAGTTTGGTGAGCAGTGGGTCAGTTCCTTTCAATGTCTCACCTGCATGCTTTGCGGCTTGGGCGCGGAGAATGGGATCTTTGGACATGGCGAGGCTGTGAAAGGCTTTTTCAAAAAAGCGCCGATGTTGACTCAGTGCCCATATCGCATGGATTTTCGCGAGCTGATCGGATGTGGAGGATGCGATGACCTGATGAAGTTCTGCGATGGCCGCTTCGCGCTTTGCCAATTCCCACTGCGCATCCAGACGGATGCGCATGTCTTTATGGGAAAGACGCTTGATGAGATCTGCAGAGGAAACTTTGTCCGTGCCATTTTTGAGAAATTTTGAAACCTCCTGACGGATAGCGGATTTGGCGATGGTTGGATCATCCAGTTTCCAGACAGCGCCTTTATCGTTCATAGGGTAACCGCCTGCCCAATCTGCAGCATAGAGTGCGCCATCGGGTCCGAAGTTGATCCCAACGCTCATCGGACCGGTATAGACGATGTGTTCGTCAGTCATTTCGAAGGTGGCGCCTTTGGGTTTCACTTTGAATGAGCGGACGTTACCTTTGGGGAATTCACTCATGAAAAAGGCATCTTCGTATTTCGCGTTCAACGCGGTTCCGGGGTTGTAAGCAAAACCTGCAGGGCCATCGGAATAGTTTGCGTTCGTTGGAGTGATGTAGGCGGGTTGATAGGTTCCGCTTGGCACGGAGATGTTTTCTTCCATCCATGGGTTGTATGCGGAGCCGCGATATTGATAGTAATTTCTCCAACCCGTATCCGAACCTTCGGTGATGTGCAGGAAACGCTCGCGCTCGCCTTTTTGATCGGAGTCGTTATCGACGGAGAACAAATTTCCGTATTTATCGAAGGCGATTTCCTGTGGGTTTCTCAATCCACGTGCGAAAATTTCAAATCCCGAGCCATCCGGATAACAACGAAGCACCGCGCCTTCGTGGGGAGCGAAGTGCTTTTTTCCTTCTTTCGATGTGACGTTGGTTCCTTTGTCACCGATCGACCAATAAACCCGACCGTCGGGACCTAAGGTAAGACCGTGCATATCATGACCGGCATAAGCAATGTGCAGGCCGAAGCCATGTGCGAGCGATTCCCTTTTGTCGGCAACGCCATCGCCATTGGTGTCACGGAGTTTCCAGAGATCAGGAGCGACCGTGGCGTAAACATCTCCACGCCATGCGAGCACGCCTGCCGCGATGCCAGTAACTTCGGTATTGAAATTTTCCGCGAAAAGGGTGAATTGATCTACAACGCCATCGCCGTTGGTATCTGTTAGACGGATAATTTTTTCCGTGGCCACCGTGAGATCCTTGCTGTCGATTTTTCCGTCTTTGTTAAAATCCTTGAGTGAAGATTTTGGAAATTGGTTTTTACCATCGAGTTGTGTGCGGAAAAACGCGAGCTTGTCATCCACGGAGGTGAAAGACACATCGTGCGGCACCCAACCATAGCCTGTGAACTCGCGAATATCGAGATCGCCCACTTTGCGGCGAGCGGATTCGGTGACGTAGATGGTTCCGTCCACATCGACGGAGACCGAGACTGCATTTTTTAGCATGGGCTCTTTAGCTACAAGAGTTCGTTCAAGGCCATTGGCGGCAGGAAAGGACTCGGCGTGGGTAAAAGCTGAAAAACTAAAAAGCTGAAAAGCTGAAATTAGAATCGCGGATCTGAACATGCTGGGATGCTCGCATTGAAAGCGTGGGATGGCAACCATATGGATGTTAACCCGAAACGGTAGGTTCATGCGGCCTCGCATGACCGACTTGTGGCCTTAGCTAGGAAGTTAATGAGATATTGGGATAATTGGGGGATCTTCGATCTTCTATCTACAATCATCTATCTAAGATCTCTTTTGTGGAGGGTGATTTCACGCTTGCTGGATAGATCGTGCGTTGAGATTTTTGAAATGGGTCGACCGAGGCCAGGCGACCCTACCCAATCTTATTTCGGCGCTGGTGCTTCAATCTTCAAACCGATGGCTTTACCCATTTCAGCGGCAACAAGTCGATTGCCTGCTGGATTGAGATGGACTGCATCGCCTGTTAGAATGCCTTTCGGAAGGTTGTCCTTGTTGTTGGCTTTGAGGTGATCGATGAAGGCTTTGCGGAGATCGACCATTTGGCTCTTCGTATCGGTGGCGACTTTGCGGCTGATGGCGCAATATTCTTCTAGCATCGCATCTCGCTCGTTCGTGCCATCGTTTTTTTCACCGATGACGGTTGCGGTGCAGAGAATGACTCGTCCACCGCCCGCGTTAATTTTAGCGATGATGTCTTTTAGGCCGGATTCGAAAAGCTCCGTGGTTGTGCCTCCGGTCATTTCACCTTCTTTGTTTTTCTTCCAATGCCAGACATCGTTGATGCCGATGTAGATGAAGACGATGGTCGGTTTTTTAGACAGTACATCTTTTTCGAGACGGGCTTGAAGATTAGGCACTTTGTTGCCACTGACTCCAGCACCGATGACTTCGATTCCTAGATCGGGATAAGAGGCGGCGATCGATTCTTTGATCAGGGTCACATATCCACCGGGTCTCACGCCACCTGCGGTGATGGAGTCGCCGAGGAAAACGATGCGGTCGTCTTTTTTGAGAGGGGTGGCAGTAGTCTCTGCGTGTGCGGCGGAGGAAATGGCACAGAGGGAGGCAAGGATAAGGTTACGGATTTTCATATTGGTGGGTCATCCATAGACTTCGTTTGGATGGAGCGCCAGAAAAGAATCCGGGACGGCTCAACATAGAGATTGAGTTAGGCAAACAAAACCGCGAATGGACGCGAATAATAAATGAGCTTTTGCGCATCTTTATCTACAGTTGTCGAAAACGTTCCTAAATTTTATCGCTACGATGCTGATTACAAAAAATCATTAACATTCACCAAAATTAGCGTTCATTGGCGTTAATTCGCGGTTGAAATTCTGCTTCGTTTGAGTTGTTTCCCTGGCTTGATCCTCAAGGCGCTCAGTCTTTCCGGGTCAGTTCAACGAAAACGTCCTCAAGTTTCGCATCGTGACGGGAAAGGGAGCGCAGCGGCCAATTTTTTGCCGCGCAGAGTTTGTGGATGCATAGACGGGTATCGGATCCAGAATCCGACCACAGGGTGAAATGAATCCAGCCGTCCTCGAGAATATCGGAGGTGACTTTTTTCACGCTATTAATCGCTGCGAGGTCAGCGCTAGCGGCTTCGATTGGTGCTTGGATTTCTGTGTGCACGCGGCCAGCGGTACGCATCTCGTTGATGAGGTTTTGCGGGGTGTCGGCGGCTTTGATCTGGCCGTTATCGATAATGATGACCCGATCTGCGATCATTTCCACTTCGGATAGGATATGGGTGGAAATAAGAACCGTATGGTTCAGGGCGAGACGCTTGATCAACTCGCGGATTTGGCGAATTTGGACGGGATCGAGGCCGTTGGTGGGCTCGTCGAGAATGAGAAGTTCGGGTTGATGGACGAGAGCATCTGCCAATCCGACCCGTTGGCGGTAGCCTTTGGAGAGGGTTTTGATCATTTTCCGGCGCACACTATCGAGCCCGCAGGTATCAATGACGTGGGCGACCTGACGGCGAGCCTCGTTGCCTTTTAAACCCTTCAACTGGGCGCGGAAAGTGAGGTATTCACGAACCCGCATATCGTCGTAAAGGGGAACGTTTTCTGGCATATAGCCTATTCGTTTGCGGGCTTCTATCGAGTCCCGGAAGATATCGAAACCCGCGATTGTGGCGCTGCCGCTGGTTGGAGGGAGGAAGCCGGTCAGCATCCTTAAAGTGGTGGTTTTTCCTGCGCCATTGGGACCTAAAAAGCCGACAATTTCGCCTTTTGACACTGAAAAAGAGACATCGCGGACGGCGAGGTGGCGTCCGTAGCGTTTTGTGAGGTTGGTGACTTCGATCATTCGGTTGAGGGCAGCGGGATAATTTCATTCTGCAATGATTGACGCAAGCCTGCGAGACCTTTAACTAATGCCTGCGCGCCGAGGGCAAGCTGAATCTCAGAAACTCCGCACGCATTTATTATTAAACTCATGAACTCAACGGTTTCGGCGCGACTTAATTCGGACTTACTAGACGAAAAATACGCACAATGGTGTGAAAACCCACAATCTGTGGAACAGACATGGTCTGCATTTTTCGAGGGATTTGAATTAGGGGTAGCCCAGCTTAAGAAAAAAGAAGCGGGGGAGACCGTCGTATCCGGTAATGGTTCGCTATCCGCGTCCGATATCGAGTTTAACGGAAAAGTTGTCAGCTTGGTTTATAATTACAGGACCCTTGGACATACCCAAGCGCAGATCAACCCATTGGATGATTCACCTGAATTGAACCCACGGCTTTCGATCAGCGAATACAAATTCACCGATGCGGAATTGGCACGCGAGGCCTCGAATCCTTTTTTCCTTAATGGTGCAAAAATGCCCCTCACCCAAATGGTCGAAGCTTTGAAGCAGACATACTCGGGTAAGATCGGTTTTGAGTTCATGCACATTCACAACACGACCGTGCGTCATTGGGTGCGTGAAAGGATTGAACGCCACGGTCAACGCGGCCCGGAAAAGTCCAATGAACTTCAAACAAAATCCCTGCGCTGGTTGTTAGAAGCTGAGTCGTTTGAAAATTTTCTCGCGAAAAAATTCTTGGGTGAAAAGCGCTTCTCTCTCGAAGGGGGTGAAGGTACGATGGTTTTGCTCAATGCTCTTTTGGAAAACTGCCCGAGACAAGGTGTGCTCGAAATCGAAATGGGAATGGCTCACCGCGGCCGATTGAACGTGCTTGCGAATTTCGTGAAAAAATCCCTAACGACTTTGCTTTACGAATTCACCCCAGATTATGAGCCAGGCTTGGTTGCTGGTGATGGTGATGTGAAATATCACTTGGGTTATGAAAGCATCCGCGAGTTTCCGGATGGAAATGTGCGTGTCAGCCTTGCCGCAAACCCTAGTCACCTTGAGGCAGTGAATGCGGTTGTTGAAGGCAAGGCGCGTGCACGTCAGCGCGTAATAGGAGACGATGGAGTCTCGACTGATCGCAAACGCGTGCTGCCGATTTTGATTCACGGCGATGCCGCCTTCGCAGGTCAGGGCTCGGTTGCGGAATTGTTGAACCTTTCCCAGCTGCCGGGTTACCGCACGGGCGGAACAATCCATCTGATCATCAACAACCAAATCGGTTTCACCACGATGCCAGCTGATGCACGTTCGTCCGCCTACGCGACGGATGTCGCGAAAATGATAGAAGCACCCATTCTGCACGTCAACGGCGAGGAGCCTATGGAACTTTATTGGGCTGCAAAATTCGCTTTGGAATTCCGCCAGAAATTCGGCCGTGATATCGTCATCGACATGTATTGCTACCGCCGCCAAGGTCATAACGAAGCTGACCAAGCTGCCTTCACTCAACCACTCATCGCCAAGCATATCGCTGCACGCGAAACGTTCGGCCAAGTTTACAAACGCCAACTCGTCTCCACAGGCGTGCTCACTCAAAAAGAAGCTGATGATCTGGAACAGGCGATCTGGGATAAGTTGGAAGATGGTCACAAAACCATGGTTGAGCTATCCGAAGCTGGTGACCGCACGGTTTTCAGTGGATCAACAGCGATCATCCAACCTAACTACTCTCACGCACCGGTCGCCACAGGAATTAGCCGTGATGTCTTTCAAAACGTTGGAAAGGCTCTAACAACCGTTCCGGAAAATTTCAGCCTGAATCCAACCTTGGAAAAACGTTTCATCCCTCGCCGGGTCGAAGCTCTCGAAAATGGAGGTCCGATCGACTGGGCTTTCGCGGAGTCGCTCGCATTCGGTTCATTGTTGTTAGAAGGTTCGCCAATCCGTCTTTCCGGACAAGATTGCCGCCGCGGCACGTTCTCCCATCGCCATGCGGTCTTTTATGATTATGAAACACGCGAGCGTTACATCCCGCTCCAAAACCTTTCTCCGGATCAGGCGAAGTTCTGTGTATACAACTCCTTGCTGTCCGAATTCGCAGTGCTTGGATTTGATTACGGCTATTCGCTTTCCTATCCGAGCATGTTGCTGATGTGGGAAGCCCAGTTCGGGGATTTCTCGAACGGTGCCCAGGTCATTATCGATCAGTTTATTTCTTCTGCTGAATCGAAATGGCAGACACCAAGCGACTTGGTAATGCTCCTCCCACACGGCTACGAAGGTATGGGTCCAGAGCACTCCAGTGCGCGTCTTGAGCGTTTCCTTCAGCTTTGTGCGGAAGACAATCTCATTGTCGGAAACTTCACCACACCCGCCCAATACTTCCATGCCCTGCGCCGTCAGAAGCATCGCAAATTCCGCAAACCTCTGGTCTTAATGACTCCGAAAAGTTTGCTCAGCAGACCGGAAGCGATTTCAAGTGAAGAAGAATTTCTTGAAGGCACATGCTTCCAAGAAATCCTGCCCGACACCATGGTCTTTGAAAATCTGGATCAGGTGAAACGCGTCGTGCTCTGCTCCGGAAAAGTCTACTACGATCTCGCCACCTATCGGAAAGATCATAACATCAATGACGTCGCGATTTTGCGCGTCGAGCAACTCTATCCCTTCCACGGAGAAATGCTAAAAGCCCAATTGCAATCCTTACCTAATATAGAGCGCTTGGTCTGGTGTCAAGAGGAGCCGAAAAACATGGGCGCATGGTCTTACATCGCTCCACAAATTGAGGCTACTCTCGGTGTGTGGCCTGTCTATGCGGGTCGTAAACCTGGTTCGAGTCCTGCTGCAGGATCCAAAGCCATGCACTATCGCGAACAAAAAGCACTTCTCGCTCAAGCCTTCAAAATCTAACATTTTTATACAAACTACCTCTATCATGGCCATCGATATCAAAGTGCCGGCAGCCGGCGAATCCATCACCTCCGCGAACATCGCGAAATGGTATAAAAGCAACGGCGACTTCGTCAAAAAGGGCGAGCCGCTCGTGAGTTTGGAAACCGATAAGGTTTCCAATGAACTTGAAGCCGAGGCAGATGGGGTTTTAACCATCACTGTCGGTGAAGGCGAAGAAGTTTCCATCGGAACTGTGATTGGTCAGCTTGCCCCAGCAGCAGGAAGTTCAGCTCCTGCCGCAGCAGCACAACCTGCTCCTGTGCCCGTTCAAGCCGCTCCGCCCGCAGCTCCTGTTGCCACTGGCGCCGCCGTGGAAATCGTGGTGCCAGCCGCTGGCGAATCCATCACCTCGGCCAACGTCGCAGCATGGCGCAAAAAAGATGGCGACTTCTGTGAAAAAGGCGAAATCCTCGTTACCTTGGAAACCGATAAGGTTTCTAACGAACTTGAAGCTCCGGTTTCTGGAACACTGCAAATTCTTGTACACGAAGGAGAAGTTTCGATAGGAAAAGTCATCGGCATGATCGCACCTGGAAAAGGTGCTGCTGCTGCACCAACTCCAAAACCAGCACCACCGGTTGCAGTTGTCAGTGAATCGCGTCCCAAACCTGATCTCTCAGTGCTCTCCGCACCAAAAGCCGTCGCTGCTCCTGCTGCTATAACTGAGGACGGTCGCACCACACGCCGTAAGATGTCGATGCTGCGTCGTAAGATCGCCACGCACTTGGTTAATGCTCAACAAACCGCTGCGATTCTAACCACATTTAACGAGGTCGACATGACCGCCGTGATGGAACTTCGCAAAGGCGTTCAGGAAGATTTCTTGAAAAAGCACGGAGTCAAACTCGGTTTCATGTCCTTCTTCGTCAAAGCCGTGGCTCAAGCACTCAAAGATGTGCCAGCTATCAATGGTCGTATCGATGGAACCGATATCATTGAAAATCATTTCTACGATATCGGTGTTGCGATCGGCACAGAGAAAGGTCTGATCGTTCCTGTGCTTCGCGATTGCGATAAAAAATCCTTCGCACAGATCGAACAGGATATTTTGGATTACGCAGCGAAAGGCAAAGCCGGAAAAATCGAGATCGTAGACCTGCAAGGCGGCGTGTTTACGATTTCTAACGGCGGAACCTATGGTTCGCTGCTCAGCACGCCTATTCTGAATCCTCCACAAAGTGGCATACTCGGAATGCATACCATTCAGCAACGCCCAGTCGCCCTCAATGGCCAAGTTGTCATTCGTCCGATGATGTATCTCGCCATGAGTTACGATCACCGCCTTGTCGATGGCAAGGAAGCCGTCACTTTCCTGATCCGAATCAAGGAATGCCTGGAGTCGCCGCATCGTTTGATGCTTGAAGTGTGATGCATTGGCTTTAATCACCTGATCTATAGATTTGAAAAAGTTCCTTCCATATTATCGTCACCTTTTGAAGGTGAAGTGGAGCTTTACCATCGGTGTGATCGCAGGTTTGTTTTACGCTGCGGCATCAGGTGCTGGTCTGCCCATGATGACCAAGATTGTTTTTCCTGTTCTCTTCAATGAGAAGGTGGATGAAAAAAGCGCATACATTATCTGGATCACTTCCAAGCTTGGTGAGGTTTCCCGTAACGATCTTCTGATATATACGTGTTTGTGGATTCCTGCGGTTTTTTTGCTTCGTGCCATCGCGGGTTTTACGAATGCTTATTTCATTCAGTATTCGGGCTTGAAGGTCGTTGAAGCGATACGGACCGACATGTTCATCAAGCTACAGAAATTACCACTGGCATATTTCAGGCAAAATAAATCCGGAGATCTGTTGGCTCGCATGACCAACGATACGATGATGTTGCGCCAAGTGATCGCACAGGCATCGAGTGATCTGATCAAACAACCGGCGACACTGATTTTCGCCATGGGCTATGTGATTTACATGTCATGGCAGGATAAAAGCGCGTTCATCGCATTGATCGCACTGTTGAGCATACCTCTTTGTGTCACATTCATTCGTTTGGCTGGAAAAAAAATAACTCTTAAAGCAGGCGCATTGCAGGCGAACGGGGGAAATCTATCGGCTTCCCTTACTGAAAATTTACAGTCGGCATTGGAGATTCGTGCCTACAATTTACAGGAATCTCAATTGCGGACATTTCAAAAGAGCATCAGGGAGTTGGTGAAGTTGTCGATGAAAGTCGTGAAATATCGTCAGGCAATTTCACCTACCATCGAATTTGTTGCTGCTACGGGATTTGCTGCTGCGCTGTATTTCGGTGTCAAAGCGGGCATGACATTGGAGAGCTTCCTTTCGCTCGGAATGGCGCTTTTCATGGCTTATGAACCGTTGAAAAAGTTGGGTGTGTTGCACTCGCATTTCCAACAGGGGAAGGCATCCGTGGACCGGATCGAGCACATTTTGCATGCGGATGAAACGATTGACGAACCATCGAATCCAAAACCTTGCCCGGATCCGATTCACGAAATTTCATTCAATCATGTGACTTTTGCCTATCATGACGAGCCTGTCCTGCATGATGTGAACGTGAGCATTCCGGCAGGTCAGGTAGTGGCCTTGGTCGGTCCGAGTGGCGCGGGGAAAACCACCTTCGCACATCTGGTGCCGAGATTTTACGATCCGCAACAAGGCGATGTTTGTTTGAATGGAATATCTGTTAGAGAATTCCTCAAGCATGATCTCCGACAGCGCATCGCCATTGTGCCACAGCAGCCGGCGCTGTTTCTAGGAACTCTTGAGGATAACATCCGGGTAGGTAAAATGGACGCAACCCAGGAAGAGATCGAAAACGCTGCGAAAAAGGCATTTGCTCACGATTTCATCATGCAGTTTCCGGAAGGTTATCAGAAAATGGTTGGAGAACGCGGTGATTCGCTTTCTGGAGGCCAGCGCCAGCGCATCGCCATCGCTCGCGCGTTTTTAAAAGATGCGCCCATCCTGATTCTGGACGAAGCCACCAGTGCGCTTGATACCGAAAGCGAAGCCATGGTGCAGCAGGCGCTGTCAGATTTGGTGAAAGGCAGGACCACGCTCATTATCGCCCACCGTTTCAGCACGATCCGCATCGCGGACCGGATTCTGGTTTTCAAAAACGGCCGTATCGTCAGCGATGGAACTCACGAGGAACTTGAAAACACCGATCCGATTTACCAAGCGATGGCGTTGGCGGAGTTGAGGTAAGGTCGCGCGACCTCGCATGATCGACTGATGGCCTTAGCTGAAGAGTTATTGATGATTTTTGAAGGTTGAAAGTTGAAGGTTGAAAGTTGAAAGTTAGGAAAGATTGAGCGCGCCAATACATATTCTTATCATCAGCGATGGTAAAGCGGGTCACGAGAACCAATCGCTCGGGCTGGCGGAGGCCATGGCGCGTCGTGTGGATGCGGAAATCCATTTGGTGCGCGTTGATGCGAAAAAAAATATTTGGGGGAGGATCAGTGAGGCGCTGGAGTTCAGCCGTGAATTTCCAAAGCCTAGCTATGTGATTTCTGCAGGAAGCAGCACGCATATCGTGTTATGGTGGTTGGCGAGGAAATTCGATGCGCGGAGTATCGTTTTGATGAAACCGTTCTGGCCGATCGCGTTGTTCGACTGGTGTGTGGCACCAGAGCATGATTTTCAATCGACCCCTGACTTGGAGAATTTGATAATCAGCAAAGGCGCATTGAATCGGGTCATTCCAGCGAAGGGTGACAGATGGGAGAAAATATTTTTGATCGGTGGTCCATCGAAGATTCATGGGTTTGATGAGAATCGGTTGATTGAGCAGATTTGTGAAGTTGCGAGGGATGGAACATGGCAGGTTGCGGATTCAAGACGGACACCGAGTGATTTTCTCAAACGCTTGGAGAATCAAATCCTGAATCTAACTATTTTTCCACACCAAGAAACAAAGCCTGGTTGGTTGGCAGGAAAACTTTCCACTGCGTCAGAGGTCTGGGTGACCGAGGACTCGGTATCGATGGTTTATGAAGCGCTCACTGGAGGGGCGAAAGTGGGGGTCTTGGACATGCCACGGCTCAAGCCGGAAGCACGGGTGATACGCGGTTTGGAGAAACTGAAGAAAGAGGGATATTTAATCGGTGGAGCTGGAAATAAAATGGAGGCTTTGGCGGAGGCGGATCGTTGTGCTGGGTTGATTTTAGGTTTGGTGTTCTTTGTTCTTAGTTCTTAGTTCTTAGTTCTTGGTTGGAATATGAAGAGAGCGAAGCGCTAACCAAGAACCAGGAACCAAGAACTCATATCGAATAACTCCCTAATATCCGTGCTATGAACTGCGGATTTTAGGCTCATCGCTCTTGCGTTGAAAATATTTCCAGCTAACCAAGGGCTGTGGAGGAAAAGGAGTATAAGAAAGGAACGTTTCCATTGTTGTGGTTGGCGTTCTTTTTTCATGGCATGGCACCGGGATTCTGGGTACCTTCCCTGACCAATGTTCTGAAAGCAGAAGGCTTGCAAGGCTGGCAAGCATTGGCGTTTGCGATGGCACCCATCGCCTCTTTGATTTCGCCTTTGGTGGGCGGCGCGCTTGCGGATGAGAGGATGTCAGCACAGAAACTCATGGGCTGGAGCTCTTTGCTCGGTGCTGTGACGATTGTTTTCGCCTTCCTCGCTTTGGATCTCGGTTGGAGTCCAGTTTGGTTTTTGTTCGGCCTTGCCATGTATTCTTTGGTTTCGGGGCCCACCTGGGGACTAATGGCTACGATCAGCCTATCACATCTAACACATGGTGAACGCCATTACCCGATGGTAAGAGTAGGCGCAACATTCGGATGGATGGCTGCGGGTTTCTTGATCAGCTACGTATTGAATGCCGATACTTCAGTGAATTGCGGCTATGCCGCGGGAGCCGCACGCATCGCTGCAGGTATATTGGCATTCTATCTTCCTAATACTCCACCTTTGGGGCTGGGTAAATCATGGAAAAGCGCGATCGGTCTGGACAGTTTTAAACTGTTTAAAAATCGCAATCACGCCGTGTTGTTCGGAGTTACAGGTTTGTTTTCCGTCCCGCTGATCGCGTTTTACATGTATTCTGCGGAAATGTTCAAAGAACTCGGAAATAAAGTGCCTACCGCATCCGTCAGCGTGGCTCAGTTCTCCGAAGTATTCGCGATGTTTCTGTTAGGAGCGATGATGCTGAAATACAAACTAAAAACACTCATGATGTGGGGCTTAGGTTTGTCGATTCTTCGTTACGCCATGAGCGGTTACTCGGGCTTGAGCGGAGTGATCAGCTGGCACTTCGCAGGCGTCGCTCTGCATGGAGTTTGTTACACAATCTATTTTGTCAGCGCTCAAGTCTATCTTGATAAACGCGTCGATCCCGCTATGCGCGGGCAAGCACAAGGTTTGTTCGGACTCATGTCATCCGGTATTGGCCCGTTGTTCGGAGCCTATTTTTGCGCATGGCTACGCAGCGCCTGCGTCGATGATCAAGGCAATGGCTGGGAAATCTTCTGGTGGGTCCTCGCCGGCATCATCGCCATCTGCTGGGGGGTCTTCGGGCTGCTGTATAAAGGTCACGTAAAGGGCGTTGCCCCACGTGATTTTTGAAAGGTAGGGTCGCCTCGCCGAGTCGACCGTAGATTGATTTGAAGAGGAAGAGTGGGTCGGTGGGTCGGTGGGTCGATGATACCGGAGAGCCGCGCCTCTGGCCGGCTTGATGTCGCGTAAAGGACGTAGCCCCACGCGATTTTTTGAAAGGTAGAGTCGGTGAGTCGGTTTGACCGATTCATTCGATGAAGGAAATGATCAGTCGAGTTGGCGGATGGCGGATTTGATCTGATCAACGACAGTTAGCCATGACTCGTTGGCAAGTGAGATGGGATCGGGCTCGGCATCCGCATCGTCGAACCATGCAAGGCTGCGTATTGCCATGAGCAGCGTGGCGGGATGATATTTTTCTCGATAAAAACCCAAGATGGTTTCAAGGGAATGATGTTTCAGAAGAGCGGCCAGATCATAAAAATCTTTTTTGGAGCCTCGATTCACAATGGCATTGATTTTCATGGCGGCGACATCTGCCAATGACCACAAGTTAATCCCATCGACTTTTTCTATGGGTGCGAGCTTGGGATAGGAATGTTTGAGAAACTCGATTTTGACTTGGTTCAGGTGGATTTGCAGGGTGCCTTCGGCGCTGCCTGTGATGCAATCCGGGCCGATATGAAGTGTTTCTGCCAGGCTCTGAGCATTGAAAGAGTTGACGGTAAAAAAATCGAGATCCACAGACAGGCGATGGCCCATTCGCAGGGCAAGGGAAGTGCCTCCGGCAAGGGCGAATCCGCTATTGTCGAGAACTTGCTGTAAATTCAGCAGCGTTTCCCAGAGATTCAGAGGGACGGCAGATTGGTGGAGCATCGGAATGATGATTCTGGGAGATCGAACCACACTTTGCAAAAGGCAAGTGCTTTGGGTTGCATGGATCGGATCGACATCACGATTTCTGCCAAGCGTTCTTTTCCATAATACTGAACCAGCGTCCTCCAGTCACTCCAGTCCCCGTATTCGAGGACCCGACGTGCCAACCAAGCGGCGTGCTTCTCTGGATCGATTTGATTGGGATCGGTATCCCAAAAAAGTTGAGTAGGTAGGGAAGGCATGTGAAAAGTGGCTCGATGTCTTTTAACCGACTGTAAACGTCGTTCGCTTGATTTAAAATGTAAAATTTTGGAAGTTTGCCGGTGTTTCGCGTAAAGGGTCACGTAAAGGGCTGTGCCCCACGTGATTAGGGAGAGGCGACTTGCAAAGTCGCGGTCCCAGGGGGGAAGAGGCTACAACTGCATTCCTTCTAATGATTCTGGATGAACTTCTACGAGATCACACGTGGAAATAAGATCAGAAATTCGTGGCCACAATTCTGAGAAAAGTTTCTCTAGATCTTTCCTCCGGATATTGCCAAGACGTACCCATATCACTTTTGGTGGACTGCCTTCCAGCATAAGACGATCGAAGAAATCAGCGTCCCTCGTAAGGACGATCCAGTTTCGTTCTCTCGCATGTTGCCAGATTTGATGATCCGTCGGTTGATCTCCTAGGTCAGTTGCATGCGAGCAGTTCACTGGTAGAGTGGCGGCCAGCGATGCAGGTAAATTTTCGTCGATCAATATATGTGTCACGAGGCAAGCTGAACGGTTGAACGAGCTGCACTTAAGCGACGTGCATAATCAATACATGCAAGCACATCTGCTTTTTCGATGCGAGGGTGTCCGATGATGATATCCTCAACCGAATCCCCAGCGCTCAAGTATCCGAGAATCGTATCCACAGAAATACGCGTTCCACGGATCACTGGACGTCCGTTGCATATTTCTGAATTCATTTCAATTCTTGGAATCATGTAGAAAATCTACTGAATCTGATCTCTTTCGCAAGTCGCAATATTGTCGCGTAAAGGACTTTGCCGTCATACCCAGATCAGCAAGCCATACTTCATCAGGTTTTGGCTCAGTATTCACCCAGTCCCTCCGTCCAAACTTGCATCTGTTGTTGTGGACTCAACAATCTTTCTTGTTTGATGGTGACGTCAAATGGAAGCCCCTGCCTCAACTCGATTTGAGCCAATAATAAATTTACAGCATCTCCGGGATTCATTCCCAATCGTTTCAATACTTTTTCCGCTTTGCGGTAGCGCAATTCAGGCACTCGAGCACGGAGTAAAATGGAATTTTCTTTCATGACACAAATATGCTCAAAAATGCCTAAATGTCAAAACTAGAATACCTGAGAGCCCCGACAAGTCGGGGCTGGATGA
>JBILAN010000153.1:0-2506 GCA_044354135.1 Luteolibacter sp. | reverse complement strand
ACTTTTATTGGTTTTTAAAGGAGTGTGAATGGCGCTTCAACGGAGGAGATCACAAAAAGCTACTAAACCAGCTTAAACATTGGTATAAAGAGTCACACCACTAGTCCTTAGCTAGTACAGCCCCTTATTTTAACAGGAGGTAACAGAGAATTGCGGAAATGAGGAGCTCACGCACCATACCTTCCACTCATCAAATCCAACTTTTCGGGATGCAAAATGAGATTCCAAGCTTATCTGAAACTCAACAAAGAACTACAAAGCCGAGTGAGACGAGCTTTAAGCTTAACCAAGAACTGTTTAGAAAGTGAATAAAGACGACATCGACAAACTCAGCCGTGGCAAACCCACCAAATCAAGGATCGGCAGCCGCCGCATTGGTCACCGACTGACACAAAAAGAAAGGCTGCTTTTCGAAGCGGCACAGCGACAAGGATTTCTGAAAATCCCCGTCACCGGATCACGCCCAAACGTCCTCAACGTTTACAGACTCTGGTGCCAAGCCGAAGGACGCGTATGCATCATCAAAGGTGGGCGCGAATCGTGATCAATTAACCGTTTTTCAAATTTTCCAACCATTTTTCCGGCACTCCATTGGCTGCGCCGAGCAATGAACCGACAACCGCCCCACGATGACAGTTGTCGCCGCCGACCATCGCGTTGGCGATGATTCCCGCATCGAAATCATCGTGATATTTCCATGCGAGATAGAGCGAGGCCGGCATGGATTCCGCGATGTAACAGGCAGGACTGAAACGCTGACCGATGACATGGGTATCGGGCTGGGATTTCCAGCTATCCGCTTTGTTTCCTGAGATCCAATCCCCCGCCTCACGGCGAATGGATTCGCGCAGGGTGAGTCCTTCGCGGATTCGGAACAACAGACGAGCGAGAGTATCCGCAGCACGAAGCACATTCGCATGAGCATGCGTCAAACCGACGTGTTCTTTCACTGTGGCACGGAGTTCCTGAAGTTCCGCATCTCGCATGACATGGCAGAGGGCAGGCACCTGCGCGAGACCGCCGATATGCTCGTCTTGGATCGCGCATTTACGGGCAGGCTTGCCCAAGGCATAACGGGTGAAAAATCCTCGGTGATATTCCTCAAGATACGTATCGCGGTGATTGCCGGGTGTGAGCATGAAATCGATGTAACGGGCAAGCCACCTATCCGCATCGTAGCCACCGGTTTTTTCCGACCAACGCACGAGCTCGGTCGCGAGTTTGAAGTTCAGGGTATTTTCCCCAGCTTGCAGAAACTGGTGGTAGTGAATCCCGCGCTGGCCCCAGTAGTCTGCCTGATCGTGCAAAATCTCACCCTTTTCGTTGAGAGCCGTGTATTGAGAGCGCCATAAAATCGATCCCGTGTGTGGATTCTTCGGTGTCAGGTAACCGTCAATCTCGCCGTATTCCGCACGCAAGGCATCCCGATCGTAATACCAATGAACCGGCATCGAAACCGCGTCCGCGACCCGTGAACCGAGGTAAGCCTTCTGAAATAGGGTTGTTCTCATATATGAAACGATCTGTAAAAGCCCTTCACCATAAACGCAAAACGAATTTACGACACAAAAAATCCCGAGGTCTAAAAAACCTCAGGACTTCTTATTCCATAAGGAAAAGTGCTCGAAAGAGGACTCGAACCTCCACAGGTTTCCCTACTGGATCCTTAGTAGAGCTAACAGGCTGATTATCAATCATTTGCATACCTTTCAGTGCTTTGAATTACCCATTTTTTCCAAATGGGGCAGCTTAGATTGGAGCAAGTCAGAGCACTAACGGGAAGGTATTTTGACACCATTTGTCGCCTATTATCAATGACTTATGGAAATCGAGAGCATGGTTAAGAATGCCATTTTCCGCCCATCAAACCACCACTTCCCCACTAGATTTTGCGGTCTAGTGGGGGGAGCGTAAATTGACATGGAAACACCGGGCATGGACACGCAATCTACTTCGCTGCGCACCGAACTCGACCTGATCACCGAACAGGAACTTGCCCGCCATCTGAAAATCTGCCGCCGCCAACTCTACAACTGGCGCGTGAGCGGCCTCATCCCCTACTTCAAGATGGGCAAGGCCGTGAGATTTCGAGTGGCGGATGTAGCTGCGGCTATTGAGCGGATGAGGGTTGGGTGAACCTGATTTTACCAAAGAAGCTATCCGACTGCTTGGTATGAATGTCCGGATCGGGAGACCTCTGCCTTGGGGAATTACGCTTGCGGCATTGGTGGAGAGGTGACTAATGAATGGAAAGGTGAAGCATGTAACCGCCTGACAGAAAACAGCCTAATATTCCGGTTACCTCTACCTTTTCCGCCCTCACATTTAATTCGGAAATTGAAATCCGTCTACATACCTGCCAGCCTCCGTAGCACCTGCCACACATCCAATGCCCTTCACCGAATTTGAAACCGCCCGCATCGAAGCCGCGATGTCAGACTTCATGGCCAAGCGCCGGCCGCCTGTGGAAATTCGGGACAAGCTCGATCTCGCTTACAGGATCGAG
>JBILAN010000154.1:0-26581 GCA_044354135.1 Luteolibacter sp. | reverse complement strand
GGGCAGCGCTGGCGGTGCCGCTGCGGACATCGTAGTAAGTGCCAGTGAGCACGCCGGAGGTGCCGGAGATCGTGCCGCTAGTCAGGGTGACGGCGCCGACGGTGTCGGAGAAGGTCTGGATGTCGAAAGTGCCGCCGTTCACGGTCACGAGGCCGGCGTCGGGGAGCATGTTAGCGGCTCCGAGTTGCAAGGTGCCGACGTTCGCGAAGGTGCCGCCGGTGTAGGTGTTGGTGGTGTTGCCGGTCAGTGCCAGTGTGCCCGCACCGATCTTGGTCAGCGAGCCGGTGCCGCTCAGGATTTTCGAACTTGTGCTGGAGTTCTGATAGGACGTGGTGTCACTGGTCACATTGAAGGTGCCGCCGAGTTGATCCTGGCCTGCGGCGAGCACGATGGCGCGGGTTCCGCCGCCCAGTGCGAAGGTGCCGCTGGTTTGCAGGGTGCCGCCGGTGAGGGTGATGGCATCCGAAGTGCCACCGAGCTGGTTGTCGTTGGTGGCGATGACCGTGGAGTTGTTGATCCGCAGGCCGCCGGTGAAGGTGTTCGTGTTGGAGAGAGTCAGCGTTCCAAGGCCGAAGACGCTCATGCCGGATGTGGACGTGGTGATGGCGCTGGAAATCGCGCTGGTGCCGCTGGTGTAAATCACGAATTCGGAAGCGGCTGCAGCTGCCAAGGTGTTGCCGCTGATGGTGCCGCCGTTGAGGATCAAGGCTGCGGGATTGCCGGTGGTGCCCAGGGTGATCGTGCCGGTGTTAGTCACCGTGACTGCGCCCACCTTGAGGGCGTAGGCAAGCGTCGTCGTGGTGGGCGTGCTGATCCCCGTGGTGATGTTGACCCTGTCGGTGTTGGCTGAACTGGCGAAGGAATCTGTCAGTGTGTAAGTCGCCTTGGTGAAACCGTCCGTGCCGTTGTAAGCGGCAAAATCACCTGCGTTACTGGTGTTCCGATCCTGGATCACCACGCCGCTGACGAGGGTGTTGACCTGGGTCGGTGCGGTCGAGCCGCTGTTGATGATGAAACGCTCGGTCTTGGTGCCGAGCGTGCCGAAGTTGGCGATGTCGCTGGTGCTGAGGATGAGTGTGCCGTTGGCGCCGCGAGCGAACGCAGTTCCGGCGCCGCTCGAGCCAAAGGTGAAGGTGAGGCTGGTCTGCGAGCCGCGGGCCAGGGACAGCGTGGCGTCCGGGTTGAAAGTAAAGTTCGTGCTTGCGGCCCCGGTGCCGCCGGTGAGTGAAATGGCGGAGCCGGAGCCGGTGGGGGCCAGGGAGAGAGTGCCTGCGTTGAGGGTGACTGCGCCGGTGCCGAAGGGGGTGCCGGTGGTCTTGGCAACCACCAGCGTGCCGCCGGAAACGGTGGTCAGGCCGTCGTAGGTATTGGCACTCGCACCGGAGAGAGTGAGCGTGCCGGTGCCGGACTTGCTCAGGCTGCCCGTCCTAGTATGGACCTTGTAAATGAACCCGTTGATCACCGTGTCGCCGGTGCCGGAGAACGTTAGAGTCTGTTCGTTGTTGTTCTGATATTGGATCCCAACATTGCCGTTGATCGTCAGCTTCTTGCCCGCAACCAGGTTGTTGGTAAGCGTCAAGGATGCACCGGAGGCTTGGATGAAGTTAGAGGCGAACGTAAGGTCTTGCGAACCGACGACGGACGAACTGCCGGTCATAAGGACCTCGGTCGTGATCGTGCGGCTCGTGCCAGCGGCCTCGATCGCGCCGCCGTTGGGGTACAGGATGCTGCTTCCGAGGGCGTTGTCGGCTCCGATTTGCAGCGTCCCGCCGCTGACCATCGTCCAGCCGGAGTAGGTGTTGTTGCCGGACAGGAGCATCGCGCCCGCGCCGGACTTGGTCAGCGTGCCGGTGCCGGAGATGCTGTTGGAAAACGTCAGGTTGTCGCTGCGGTTGATCGTCAGCGAGCCGCTATTGACGATCTGGCTGCTCGGATCAAGCGATCCGGTCGTGCCGCCGTTGCCGATCACGAGCCCGCCGCCGAGAATCCTCGTCACTCCGGTGTAGGTGTTCGAACCGGTGAGGGTTAGAGCGTTCGCAGCGTTGGAAGCAAAATACGTGAGCCCGGAGGAACCGTTGTCCACGATGGGCGCTGAGATGAACAAAGGAAAATTGTCGAAGTTGCCTTGATACTGAAGGACGACAAGGTCCTGGCCCGCGGGTCCCCTGAGACTTCCCGGCCCGCTGATAGTCGAAGCGGTGCCTCTGTTTATTATATCGCTGCTCATCAGGATGCCGCCGGTCGTCAGCGTACTCCCTGCGTTGATGGTCACATTGCTGCTGCTCGCGCCAGTCATGCGCAAGCTGGTGATGGTCGTATTGCTGGAGAGGGTCGTTGTGCCATTTGGCCTCGTCGCATTGCCGGAAAGGCTGGTGTCGGTGGCCGCGGTGTAGGTGACCGGAACGATAAATGTATTGGTGGCATCCATACCGGCCCAGTCCGTGGTGCCGATGGTGGCATAGGCCACGCCGCTGGAGAGCAGGATGGTGCTGGCCGTGCCCGAGCTGGTCCGCACGCCGTTGGTGGCGGAGGCCGTGCCGGTGGGCAGCGTGATGCGCAGCACGCTGCCCGCGCTGCGGGTGATGGCGCCGAGGTTGAGCGAGAGCGGATTGGCGGTCACGTTCGCGGTGAGGGTGATGGCGGAGAGGCCCAGGTTGAGCGTGGTGCCGTTGACGGCCTGGCTGTTCGTCGTGGACGCCTTGCCGGTCAGGTTCAGCGTGCCGCCGCCCAGGACCAGGGCCGAACTGCTGCTGTTGATATTGGTGATGGGTGCGCCCGAGACCGAGAAATCCAACTTCAGCGTCCCGGCGTTGACGGTCGTCGCGCCGGTGTAGCTGTTGGAACCAGAAAGAGTCAGCGTGCCGGTGCCGGCTTTGGTGAGGGCGAGTGTGCCGCCGCCCGCGCCGTTTTGCAGGATACCGATGTAAGAGCCGGTGGCATTGGTGCTGTTACCCACGGTGAGGGTCGCATTGCTAACGCTTGATCCATTGGCGTTCGTCACCACGGGCCCGATCGCGCTGGCGTTGAGGTTGGCGATGGTGACGCTGTTGCCCACCAGGGCCAGGGTGCCGGTCGTAGCGGCACCGAAGGTGACGGCGTTTTCCGATCCAACGGTCGGGTTGAGCGCGGTGGTGCTGCCGAGTTGCAGCGTGCCCCCGCTGATCGTGACGCCGCCCGTGAAGGTGTTGCTGCCGGAGAGGGTCAGGGTCCCGGTGCCGGCTTTGGTGAGGGCGAGTGTGCCGCCGGCCAAGCCGTTCTGCAGGATGCCGGCGTAAGTGCCGCTGGCATTGGTGCTGTTGCCCACGGTGAGGGTCGCAGCGGCAACGAGTGATCCATTGGCGTTCGTCACCACAGGCCCGCTCGCGCTGCCGTTCAGGTTGGCGATCGTGACGCTGTTGCCCGCCAGAACCAGGGTGCCGGTCGTGGCGGCACCGAAGGTGACGGCGTTTTGCGATCCAACGGTCGGGTTAAGCGCATTAATGCTGCCGAGTTGCAGCACGCCCCCGCTGATCGTGACGCCGCCCGTGAAGGTGTTGCTGCCGGAGAGGGTCAGGTTGCCGGTGCCGATCTTGGTGAGGCCGCCGCCGATGCCGCCGCTGATGATACCGGCGAAGGCGGCGGGAGTGGTGTTATCACTGCCAACAGTGAGGGTGGCGGTGCCGAGGGTGACGCTGGAGCCGGCGACGCCAGTGAGCGAGCCGATGGTGTTGTTGAGGTTGTTCAGGTCCAGAACGCCGCCGGTGAGAGACATGTTGACGGCCGAGGTGAGGCCGAAGGCCTGGGTGGAGCCAGCCTGCAAGGTGCCCGCGGCATTCACCACGGTCCCACCCGTGTAGGTGTTGGTGCCGGAGAGTCTCAAGGTGCCTGCGCCGAGCTTGGTGAAGCCCGTGGGTCCGCCGGAACTGCTGAGGATGCCGGTGAGATTCACGTCTACGGCCGATGCGCCGTCGGCGATGGTAAAGGTGCGGGTCGCACCCGTGGCGGCGGTGGTGTTGAGGTCGATGTTGCTGGCGATGGACAGCGTAGCGCCTGCGCCCGTGGTGGTGATTCCGCCTGCGAGGTTAAGTGGATTGGTCCACGCCAGGTTGATGTTCGTGAGCTGGGCGGTCGTGTTGTTCAGAGTCAGCACGGGGGCGGCTCCGGCGAGGTTGAGTGTGGCCGCGCCGACTGCTGAGTTGATGAGCGTTGTTCCGGTCAAGGTTCCGGTGAGGCTGTTGATGACGGCGCTGACGCCATTAAGATCCAGAATGCCGGTGCCAGCGAGCGTGATGGTGTTGGTCGGATACTGCGTGTTATTGATGAAGGCATTGGACAACTGGTTGGTGCCGGAACTGGCGCCGAACTGGACCTTGCCGCCGCTGTTGATCGCGATGTTGCCGGGGAGCGTGGAGATGGTGTCGCCGGTCTTGCCCACGATGAGGGTGAAGGTGCCGCTGCTGCTGCCGACGGTGGTGGTGCCGGTGAAGTTGTTGGTCTGAGTGCCGGAGAGCGTCAGCGAACTGGTGCCGGTGGCGGAAACGGTCAGGGCCAGGTTGGCCGGGGTGGAGGCATTGATGATGCCGGAGAAGGTCTGGCTGCCGGTGCTCGGGGCGAGAGTCAGGGTCTGTGCTGTGCCGGTGTTGGTTATCAACCCACTACCAGCGATGTTTGCGATGGTTTCGGCAAAGGCGTTCATGTTGAAGATACCCGTGGCATTGACCGTGACCAAGGACGTATCCGCAATCTGATTGTTCGCGCCGAGAACCACCGTCTGGGTGCCGGTGCCGCTGGCAGGGCCGATGGTCAAGTTGCCTGCGATGGCGTTGACACCCGCCGTCTTGGTGAGAGTCAGTCCGCCTGCGGTGACGGTGGTCAAGCCTGTGTAAGTGTTGGCCAGAGCGCCTGACAGAGTCATCGTGCCGATACCAACTTTAGTCAGCGTGCTGGTGCTGGTGCCTGTGATCCGACCGGCAAAGGTCGTCGTGCTGTCATCCGCACCGGTGGTCAGCGCTCCGCCGGCTCCGAGAGAGACAATGGCATTGGTGCCCGTGACGTTCGCCAGCGAACCGATGGTTTCAGTCGTGCCGTTGAGGTCGAAGATGACGCCGGAGGTGTCGGCCAAGGTGACTGCGGAATCATCGGAGATGGCATTGCCGCCAGCAAGCCGCAAGGTGCCCTGGGTGATGGTGGTCGCGCCGGTGAAGGTGTTGCTTCCGTTGAGAACCAAGATACTGCCGCTGACGCCAGTCTTGGTCAGGCCGATGCCGTAACCGCTGATGTTGCCGTTGATGGTCAGCACATCGGCTGCGTTATTGAGCGTAACCGCCAGTGCCGTGGGAAGAAGGATGGAATTGGCAGTGATGGCATTGGCTCCCGCCGCACCACCGGCAGTTGTCGTGATCGCACCGCCGGTCAGCACCAGCTTACCTCCGGTGCCGGAACCATTCAGATTGATCGTGCCGCCGTTCATGGTGATCGCGCCGGTGGTGTAGAGTGTGCTGCCGGCGGAACCGCCGCCGTTGGTGACCGAGCCACCATTCGCAGCCGTCGTGCCGATGTTCAGGGCGGCGATGGTTTCGGAATTGCCGTTCATGTTGAACAGACCGGAGGAGTTGACGGTGACCGTCGCCGTGTTGATGATCTGCTCGCTGACATCGAGACGCACCACGTCGGCGTTCGCACCGCCGGTGTTGTCGCCGATGGTCAGGGCACCGAGGATGGCCACGCCGCCGTTGGCGGCGCTCATGTAGCCGCCGGTCTTGGCCAGCGCCAGGGTGCCGGCGTTGACGGTGGTCGTACCGGTGAAGGAGTTGTTGCTGAGGATATCACCGCTGAGCCTCATGGTGCCAGCACCCAGCTTGGTGATGCCACCGCCAGCACCACTGAGGACTGCGGTCACATCAAGATCAATCGCCGCGGCACCGTTGCTGACTGTGAATTCGCGGGCAACGGTTCCCAATGAGAAAGCGCCAGCGAGGGTGTTGGTGCTGCTGCTATCGTTGCTGAGCACGGATGCCGTGCCCGAAGCACCGGTGAGGGCGAGGTTTCCGGTGAGGGTCACCGCCGCGCCGCCCGATGCCGTGCCCAAGGTCAAAGCATTCACCCCGGTGTTTGCCAGCGTCAAAGTGGTGGAAAGCGGGGCGTTGACCGTGCCGCTGTTGAATACGAGAGCTCCGATCGTGTCAGCGATGTTGTTGAAATTGAGTGTTCCGCCTGCGACAGTAACTGTCGCGCCGTTGGCGATTTCATCGGTGCCGGCAACGTCATAGTTGACAACACCTGTGCCACTGATGAGAAGGCCGCCCGCGCCGATGGCGTTGAAGGTCCCCGTCTTTGCCAGGCTCAAGGTGCCCGCGCTGACTGTGGTGAGTCCGCTGTAAGTGTTGCTGGCACCGCCGCTGAATTGCAGCGTGCCGGCGCCGGTCTTGGTCAAACCGGTGGCCGTCGTGTTGGAGATCACGCTGGAGATCACCATATCCACCATGGACGGCCCGTCTTCTATGTTGATGGCACGGGTGATGCCGGTCGTGGCGGTGCTGTTGATATTGAATGCGCCGCTGATGAGGGACTGGTAAGGGCCGCCGACGCCGTTGATGTAGGTTGTCGGGAGCAGAACGGTCGCCGGAGCCGTGTATTTAATGTTGCCGTTCGTGGTGGAACTGAGAGTGACCGGGGCTGTGATGGCGCCGCCGGTCATCGTGATGGCATTGTTGCTGCCGTCAGAACCTGCCAGGATCAGCGTGCCGGTGCCCGAGACCCCCGCCTGCGACGTCGCGTTGATCTTGATGCTGTTGATCGTTTCGTTCTGCCCGGCGGTGGCGCTCAGGGTCAGCACGCCGCTGCCGTTGAGGTTGTTGATGGTGACGTTGGACGTGTTGGCGATTTCTTCGTTAAACGTCGTGGCGCCGTAGTTCACCGTGCCGCCGTTGATGATCAAGTCGCCGGGGATGGCGTTGGTGCCGGCGGTCTTGCTCAGGGTGACCGTGCCGCTGTTGACGTAGGTCGTGCCCGTGTAGGTGTTGGCTGAGCCGGTGAGGGTCGTGATGTTGGTTCCGACGCTGCCGTCGAAGACCAGGCTGACCGAGCCGCCGGCAAGGTTGTCCTTGACGATGGCATTGAGGGTCAATGCCGCGGCGTTGTTGTGGATGAAGAGTTCAGCGGCCGATGCGGTCGTGCCCGCCGTGATGCCGCCTGCGGCGGTGCCGGTGATGGATGAGGCGGTGATGCCGGAAATGAATCCGCCGGATTCCAAGGTGAGGGTATTACCATTGGTCGCCAGCGTGGGTGCTGTGGTAATGGCGACAATGGAGTTGGTCGCGCGGTTGTCTGTGAGAGTGGTCGTGCCACCGGTCGTATAGCGGACATCAAGACCGGTAGTGAGGCCAGCTTCGAGAGGATTGGCTGTGTAGGCAGTGATGGCCGACAGTCCGTTCGCGGCCGTGTACTGGACAAAGTCGTTGCCAGTGATATAGCCGCCGCCGAGGTTTGAGACAACACCCTGGCCTGTGATGAAGATGCGACTGGACGTTGCGGTAGTTCCCAAGGTGGTGCCGGTGAAGATGGCCGTCGCTCCGGCGTTACGGGTCAGGCTGGTGAGAGTGAGGTCATGGGCTGCGGCTGCACCGGCGTGCGTGGTGACGAAGGAGTTGAGTCCGCCATTGAGCGTCACGTTGCCGACGGTTTCGGCGGCACCGTTGCCGGATAAGTTGGTGAGGGTGATCGTGCCACCGGTCATGCCGATGGCGATGTCATCCTTGATGCGGTCGGCGACGTTGGCGACGGCGTTTTCAATCGTGAGCTGGCCGCCCTGGTTCAAGGTCAAGGTCGGCGTGTTGGACGGCTGCCATTTGCCGGTGCTGGTTCCGCTGCTCTTGCCGAAGGTGAGGATCGCATTGGTGACCGCCAGGTCGCCGGTGAAATCGTTAGCATTGCTGGTGAAGCCCACCGGGCCAAAAGTCGCTGCCGCGAGGCCGGCGACGGAGAGGTTGCCGCTGCCGGTGATCTGGCCGGCGATGTCCAGAGTGCGTGTGGTGGCGACTGCTAAGCTCGCATCCTGGGCATAGAGCATCGAAGTCGTGCCGCCGGTGAGCGTGACCGTCGTGCCACTGGCATAGGTGGGCAGGACTGCGGCGGTTGCACCAGCAATGGCACCACCGGAGAGGGTGATCGGGTTCGTGTAGGTCGTGGCAATCGCGCCGCTGGCTAGTGTGCCGTTGCCGGTGGCCGAACCGCTGATAGTGATGGCGTTGGCGGTGCCCAAGGCATTCGGATTCGTGGTGGCGGCACCCAATTGGAGCACCCCGCTCGTCAGGTTCCACGAGGCCGTGGAGTCCAAGGTTGAGCTGCTGGCGGCAAGGATGACTTTGCCCTGGCCGCTGACGTTGATGACCGCGCTGCTGGCACCACCGGTGAGGCCGCCCACGGTCGTCCCTGCCAAAGGTCCATATTGAGCCGTGCCGATGGTGAACACGTCAGCGGTGTTGAAGGCGGTCGAACCCATGGTGCTGGTGCCGGTCTGGATGGTGACGCTCTGGCCAGCGGTGATGCTGATGGGATTGCCCAGGCCGGTGAAGCCCGCGCTAGCACCCACGCCACGGAGGGTGGCACCGGTGGCGTTGAGAACGATGGTGCCGCTGGTCATGGCGACGTTATTGATCTCAATCGTGCCAGCGGCACCGACCGTGGTGGCACCCAGACCCAGGGCGAGGACGTTGGAGGCGCGGAGGATGCCTGCGCTGATGGTGCTGGCTCCGGTGGTGCCGTTCGCGCCGATGATGTTAACGATGCCCGTTCCCGTCGTGAGGTTGATACCATAACTGCCGCCGCTCTCGGCGACTTGGTTAAGCTGGAGCATCTGCCCGGCAGCGACATTAAAGGTCGGGGTGCCGGTCAGGGTGGTCAAGCCCAAGGACTGAACGCCTACGCCGGTCGTGCCGGTCACGGACAGGATGTTGGCGCCGAGGGAGAGGTTCGTGAAGGTATTAAAAACCGTGGGGGCAATCGGCTGCAGCGTCCCGGTTGAAGGAAAGCCTGTGAGGCCGACGGTCACGTCGGAGTTGATGGTCGAATCGGCAGAGACCGCGATGTTGCGGGCCCATGCAGTGTTAGCGAGACCAAAGGTGCGAAGGTCGAGCGTTCCGCCGTTGAGGGTGACGGCACCGGGTCCGGTGGCGTTGGGCAGCACGGTGGACGTAGCGGCGTTGCCGATGGCGCGGAGGGTTCCGGTGGTGATGGTGAGGTTGCCGGTGTTCGCGTTGACGCCCGTCAGGATCATGAGGCCGGCGCCGGTCTTGGCGATGGCACCGCTGGTCAGGGCCGTGGCACCATTCAATTCCAAGCTCAGGCCGGTGCCGACATTGAAGGTGGAGGTGGTGTCGGGAGTGAGGGTTATCGCGCCCGTGAAGCGCACGCCATAGTTGTTGCCGCCGGTGATGGCCAGGGTCTGGCCGCCCATGTTAAGCGTGCCCAGAGTGAAGACGTTGCCGGAGGCGGTGCCACCGTTGTTGTTCACGTTGATGGTGACGGCATTGCCTGAGCCGGTGATATTGATCGGGGCACTCGCACCCATGGCCTGTGTGGTGTTGGCAAGCAGGGAGAGCGTGGTGCCGCTGTTGGAGGCATTGAGCCAGATTGGAGCGGCGGCACCGAGGGAGGCGCTGATGTCCTTGGCCACCACCGTGCCTTGATTGATTTTGAGGTTGGTCGTGAATGTATTGGCACCGGTGAGGGTGAAGGTGCCGCTGCCTTGCTTGATCAGGCCGCCTTCGGTGCTGAGGAGCGTGCCGCCGATGATGCCGTCGAAGGAGGTGTTGTTGCTGTCGCCGAAGGTCAGGTAGCCACCGGTGGAAGTGCCGAGGGCGATGGTGCCGTTCCCGGAGAGGGAGGCCACGGTCTGGCTGAAGCCAGCCAGGTAAAAACCTCCCGTCGTTGCCGCCAGAGCGGTCGGGCTGTTGACCGTCAAGGCGGTGGTGGTCGGTAAAGCGTTGTTATAGCCAAGGGTAATGCCGCCGTGGGTGATGGTGGTGCTGCCGGTGTAAGTGCTGGCGTTGGTGAGGGTCTGGACGCCGATGCCGATCTTGACCAGGTTGCTGGCGCCCGTGCCGGAGATGACGCCGCCGAAGCTGGTCGAGGTATTATTAGCACCAATGGTGAGAGTCGCGCCGCCCGTGCCGAGGTTGACGGAGCCGTTGACCAGCGGGATGCCGCCGACCAAGTTCGCAGTCGGGGAACCGGGGATGGCGACGATGGCGCCATAGATCGCAGCCGAGGCCAGTGAGCCGACGGTGTCGCTGACACCGTTCATGTTGATGGTGCCGGACTGATTGAGCGTGATCGCGGTGTAGTCGTTGATCTGGTCATTCCCGGCGGTGCCGGTGCCGTAGCTGAGGGTGGCGGCAGGGCCTCCGCCTGCGAGGCCGACGGTCAGGGCGCCAATGCCGATGGCGTTGGTGCCGTTGGTTGTCTTGTTGAGAACCACGGAGCCAGCATTGATGGTGGTGGCACCGGTGTAGTAATTGTTCGCCGTGCCGCTGAGAGTGAGGGTGGCATTGGTCGGGGTGGCGTTGGTGCTGTTGTAGATGAGAGTGCCGGTGCCGGTGTTGATGGCACCGGAGAAGGTAACATTGCCGGCACCCATGACGGTGATGGCCGGAGCGGCGATCACACCTTGAATGATGTCACCGGAGAGGGTGAGCGTGGTGCTCGAGGCCGAGTTCTTGATGGTGGCACCGGCCGCTACAGGCAGCGTCACCATTCCAGCAAAGGAGTTGCTGTCAGCGATGTTGTTCAGGGCACCGGGGAAGGCGAGGTCGCCTGATTCGGTGACTGCCCGGCCCGTGCCGTTGAGGCTGAGCACGGTGTTGGCATTGAAGCTCAGGCCACCGCTGACCCCGAGGGTGCTGGTCGCGCCGACTGAAACCAGGCGCTGGGTGCTGTTGTTGCCCAAGGCGGCGGCGTTGCTGACATTGAGCTGGCCGGCGCTGATGGCGGTCGGGCCGGAATAGGTGTTGGTGCCACTGAGCAGCATGACACCGGTGCCGGCCTTGGCGAGGCTCAAACCGGCGCCGGAAACCACGGCGGAGACGGTGAGGTCGGGATTGGCGTTGCCGGTGGCTCCTGCCGCGACGGAATCGTTGACAATGAAGAAGCGGGTGGCGCCGCTGGAGGTGCGGCCCATGCCCGCGCCGATGAAGTCGTAGCCGAGGGCGAGGTTGCCGGCGATGGTGGCGCCGTTGGGGTCGTTGTTGGCATTGAAGGTCACATCACCGCCGAGATTGAGAATGCCGGTGCCGCCAGAGCCGCCGATGCTGATGGAAGGTGCCGAGCCATAAGCGCCGCCCACGGCAGTTGACGTGCCCAGAGTCAGAGCTCCCGTGGTGGTGAGGCTGCCGCCCGCGCCGGTGTTGGTGATGCTGCCGGAGATCACGTTCAGGGCACCGATGATGTTGTTGAACCCGCCGATATCGAAGGCGGCGGCGGGGTTGTTGATCGAAAGCGCGCCACGACCGGTCTGAACGCCCGCCGGGGTCATCGAGTAAAGCGAGTTGCTGGCTCCCATTTTCAGGGTGCCTTCGTTCAAGATGGTAGAACCGGTGTAGAGATTGGCACCGGAAAGGGTGAGGGTGCCGGCGCCGGATTTGTTTACGACCGTGGCACCGGAGATCGGAGCGCTGACCGTGAGAGTGGTGGCGGCGGTGGTCACCCAGAAAGTGAGCGGGTTGGCACTGGTGATCGACCCCGAGGCCGCGGTGAGGACCGGAAGCGCGGAGGTGCGCTTGAACTCGAAGTTGTCCGTGCCGTTGAGGATGATGTTGCCGGTGGTGACTGTCAGAGTGTTGGTGCTGGCATCGGCGCCAACGATGTCGATGGACTTGCTGGCCCCGGGGCTGTCGATGGTCAGGGCGTTGATCGAGCGGGCGGCGGGCAGGATCTGGTTGGCGGTGGTGGAAATGAACTTGATGCCGAAGTTGGCGATGGACTGGTCGGTCGTCACGTTGAGCGCATTCTGTTCCCCAAGGGTCAGGGCGCGCGCGCCGAGCACATCGTTGTAGAAGGCCATGCTGTTGCCACCGACGATCACGCCAGGCAGGACGGTGTTGGTGCCCGTGCCGAGGAACATCACGCGCGGCGCATAGCCGAGCGTGCCGCCGCTGCTGGTGATGTTGAGCGTGCCGTTAGTGCGGTTGATCGCGCTGTTGAAGGTAACGACCATGGAGGAACCCGCACCGGTGCCGTTGACCACGTTGATGGTGGAGGCACCGGTGTTGAGGGTCAACTGAGCGAGTTGCTCGCCGGAGGATGCGGTGTTCTTGCCGAGGACTTCAAAGGTGCCGCCGGAAAGCGTCATGGGCGCGGTGGCGGCAAGGCGGTCGGTGTTGTTGGTGCCGGTGTTGTCGAGTTGCAGTTTGCCGCCGTTGTTGATGGTGTAAGCTGCGGTGGTCGGCAGCGTGCCGTTGCCGCTGAAGACCAGCGTGCCTTGATTGACGGTGACTGCGCCGAGGAAGGTGTTCTGGTTGCCGGTGATGCTCAGTTTGCCGGTGCCGACTTTGATCAGGGCCGCTGCTGAATTGCTACCGTCAATGGTGCCGGCCAGGATTGTGTCACCAGTCGTGCCCGCGCCGATGGTAAGGTTGGTGCCCGCAGCACCCAGGATGTTGACGGAACCGCCGGAAGCGACGGCGAGGGATTTGACGGTCTGGGCCACCGAAGTAAGGAACAGCGTGCCCCCGCTGCTGACGGACACATCGGTGGTCATGGGCAGCGCGTTGGCACCGGTGATCGAAAGGATGCCCGCATTGACAGCCGTAGCACCCGTCCAAGCGTTGCTGAAGTTGACGTTGCTCAGGGTCAGGGTGCCCGTGCCGATCTTAGTCAGGCCACCAGAGCTGCCGGTGATGGCACCCGCGAAGGCTGCCGGGCTGGTTTCATCCGAGCCAACCGTGAGGGTGCGGGTGCCGATATTGACGATGCCGGCCACGAACGGAGCGGCCGCAGCACCGCCGGTGAGGGAGCCGATGGTCTTGTCCCCCGCCGTGATGTCCAGGGTGGGGTTGACCGTGCCAGTCATCGTCCCGCCGATGGAAACAGCCGAGTTGGCCGAGAGCGAGCCGGTGGAAGTCAGCACCAAAGAGCCTGCACTGAGCGTCGTCAGGCCGGTGTAGGTGTTAGTGCCTGAGAGAGTCATGATGCCGACGCCAGCTTTGGTCAGACCGATATTGTTGCCGGAGATGATGCCGCTGACGGTGAGATCGCTGGTCGCACTGCCCAAGCCGGGGTTGACCGTGAAGATGCGGGCGGCGGTGCCGAGGTTGATGTTGCCAGTCAGGGTCGCGGCCAGGGTCGCGTTGGAAGTAAAGGTAAGGGTCGGAGCACCAGTGATGATGGTCGTGCCGCTGGAAAGCCCGATGGAGCCGCCCGTCATGGCCACGTTGCCCGATAGATAAAGCGTGCCGGTGGTCCCCGTAATGCTGCCGCCCGTGCTGCCTGAGGAATTGATGGACACCGCGCCGATGGTTTCGGAGAAGGCTCCCAAGTTGAGGGTGCCGCCGGCGTTGATGGTGATCGCGTTCGCGTTATTGATCTGCTCATCCTGATCGAGACGGACGACAGCCGCCGTGGTGCCGGTGGTGCCGCCGATGATGAGGGCTCCCGTGCCGACCGCCACACCGCCGGTGGTACCGAAGACGCCGCTCTTGTTCAGTGCCAGGGTTCCAGCGGTCACATAGACGGGGCCACTGTTGACGTTCTGCGTGGCCAGTCCGCCGCTGAGGCGCATGGTCCCTGCCCCGCTCTTGATGAGGATGGCAGCGCCCGTGATCGAGGACGTGACGTCCAAGTCCACCGCATTGCTACCGTCAGCGATGACGAAATTGCGCGGGCCGGAGCCCAGTGCCAAGACGCCATCGAGGCTGACCATGTTGGTGCTGCCGGCGGAGGTGATGACATTGTTGACGACTACTGCGGCACCCAGGTTGAGGTTGCCACGGAGGGAAACGGCGTTCGTCGTGCCATCGAGCGAGAGGATGTCCGCATTGTTGTTCGGGTTTTGCAGGGTGAGCAGGCCGGTGGTCGGGGCGTTGATGGTGCCGCCGGTGTAGATCAGTTTACCAAAGGTCGTGCTGGCGACGTTATTGAACTCCAGCGTGCCGCCATTCACGGTGACGGTCAGCGGGGAGACTGTCGGGAGCGTCGTCGCGATCGGCAGAGTGTTGGCCGCAGCGGTAACATCGAACTGGGCCGTGCCGGAGGTGACGGTCAGGCCACCCAGCCCGAGGGCGTTGGCGACGTTGAAGCTGAGCACGCCGCCGTTGACCGTGGTCAGGCCGGTGTAGGTGCTGGCGACCCCGATACGCATGGTGCCGGCACCGGTCTTGGTGATGCCGGTCGCATTGCCGCTGGCGGTGAGGGCACCGGTGATGTTCAGGTCGATCAGCGCCGGGCCGTTGGCGACATTAATGGTGCGGGTCAGGGCCGTGCTGGTGGAGTTGAGGTCCACCACGCCGCTGATGGTGGTCTGGTAAGGTCCGCCGAGCGTGGCAGCGGTCGGGGCAAGCGCTGTGGTCGGAGCCACGAACGCAATCCCGCCATTGGAGGTGCCGGTGAAACGGAGGGGTGCGGCGATCGTGCCACCGGTTACCGTCAGGGCATCACCAGCATTATTGGCCAAAATCAGCGTGCCGGTGCCGGAGACGCCGTTGGCAGTTGTCGAAACCAAAGTCAGGCTGTTAATTGTTTCATTCAATCCCGCCGTGCCAGCCGTAGCCAGCGCGTTGGTGGCGAAGCCATTGAGGTTGTTGAGGGTCACATTGGCCGCGTCTGCAATCTGCTCGGCGTTGGTGAGGGCCACGTTACCGGCCTGCACAATCAGGGCGGAACCGGAAACCGCATTGACCCCTGGGGCGCGCTGGAGAGTCAGCGATCCCTGGTTGACATAGGTCGTGCCGTCGAAGGTGTTCGCCGGGCTGCCACCGATGGAGGCGGAGCCGAAGGTCAGGGCACCGCTGCCAGCCTTGATGAGTGAGACGCCCGCGCCGGTGATCTGGGAGTTGATGATACCTGCAGCCGGGGTGTGGATGAACAACTCGGTGCCCGACGAGGTGATCGAGCCTCCGCTGATCGTGCCCGCACCGGCAAACAACAGGCCACCGGTATCCAGCGTCAAGGCATCGCCGGCGGTTCGCATCTGGATCGTAATAGCCCCGATCTTCAAGCTGTTAAGTGTCCTGCTGGTGACCGTATCGACCGGTGCAAGACTAACGTTGATGTTGTCAGTGGCAGCGGTCGAACCGGTAATGAGGGTCGCCGAATAGGTCGTCGCCGCCACACCGTCGGCGCCGTATGTTGCGAAGTCAGAGCCGCCAACCGTTGCCCATCCACCGATGAGGTTGTCGTTAAGCGTCGGAGTGCCGGTGCTGAAAAGAATATGCGGATTGTTACCCGCCGTGCCCAGAGTGCCGGTGGTTCCAATGTAGTTGATCACCGCGCCGTTGGAACGAGTGGGGGCATTGGTAATTGTTAAATCGGCGTTGAGGGTGCTCGCGCCACGGGTAACATTGATCGTAGTATCGCCGCCACTGAGCGCGAGAGTGCCGATTGTCTGGGACAACGCTGTGGCAGCATTGAAGGAGAGGAGATTGATAGAACCGCCAGTCGAGGTAAAGTTCGCCGCACTCATGCGGGTGCTGTTATTGGAACCCTGAGAGTTGTCGATAGTCAGCACGCCACTCTGGTTGAGCGTGAACGCGCCGGTGCCGGTGAAGGTTCCGGATCCTGCTCCCGCCGCGCCGGAGATGCCGCCGATATTCATGATGGCATTGGTGATCGTCGTGGTGCCGTAGGTGTTGCCGATGCCAGTGAAGCTGACCGTGCCGGTCGGAGTCTGAAGATTCGTCGCTGCCGCCAAACCTGAGATCAGAAGGTTGCCAGTCGCTCCGGTGACAGGGCCGATGCCCGCCGCACCGCCAATAACGACATTATTCACTGCGTTAAGCGTCGGATTGAAGGCATAGATGGTGGAAGTGGTGCCGCCGGTCAACGCAACACCGCCGTTATAAGTGGCCACCGTGGAAGCGGTCGCACTGCCAGCCAGAGCACCACCGCCGAGAGTGATCGGGGTCCCAACGGTCAGGGCGTTCGACGTCGCCAGAATGCCGCCGTTGACAGCGATGCTAGCCGATGATGTTGCACCCAACGCGGTCGCACTGCCCAATTGCAGGATGCCGTTGGTGTGCGTCCATGTCCCGTTGTTGGTGGCATTGCCGTTGAGAATTACGCGACCATTGCCGCTGACCGTGACTGCCGCAGGTGATGCACCAAAGCCGATGCCCTTGGTGATTGTGAAGATGTCGCCTGTGGCAGCAGAGTTGAATCCGATGGAGGAGGTTCCGGTTTGAATGGTCACGCCCGTCGCACCGGAGGCGATGTTGAAGGTGTTGGCAGTGGCGTTATTGAATCCCGAGGCGCCGGTGCCACGCAGAATCGCTCCGGTGTTAAGCGTGATGTTGCCGCTCGTCGGGACGACGCCGGCAATTTCCAGTGTGGCCCCAGTATTGACGTTGACCGCACCCGTGCCGGCAGCGGTGCCGAGGGCGGTCGCGTTGCCAATGCGGAGAGTGCCGCCATTGACATTGATGACGGCGGCGTTGTTGACCGTCGTGCTCGGCGTGCCCAGCAAAAGGGTGCCCGAACCAGCGGTGTTAACGTCCAAAACATTGGTGGCACCCATGGTCAGGGCTCCGAGCGTCAACTGCGAATATTGCGCGGCGGTTGCACCAACATTGATGGCCGACGGGCTCGCCAAGGTGCCGTTGATGGTCGTGGCACCAAAGGTGACGCCCACGCCATCGTAGTTCTGGGAATTAACCGTCAGCGTGCTGCTAGTGCCGAGAGCCAGGGTGCCCAAAATATGAGTGATCGTGGGGGTTCCGACGGGCTGGGCGTTGGAATAGCCATTCCCGAAGCCACTGATACCGGTCATGCCAGTCAGGATATCGGCGGTGATCGTGGTGGAAGAACTGTTGCCGACGGTGGTGTTGGTGTTGGCGTAGGTGGTGGCAGCGTTGGTTTGAGCAAACAACTCCAGTATGCCGCCATTGAGATTCAGGCCGGTGCCCGCCCCACCGAAGCTCGCCGCTACCAATCCACGCAGAGTGCCAGCACTCAAGGTGGTGGCACCGGTGTAGGAGTTGGCACTTGCCAGGATCAGCGTGCCGGTGTTGGTCTTGTTGATACCGAACGCCGCACCGCCAACGGCGGCACCCATCTGGAAGGTCATGCCCGAAGCCACGTCAATGGCCTGGTTCGCATTCGTCAGCGTCACTGCGCCGGTGGTGTTGAGCCAGTAGCCATTGGCACCGGTGACGTTCAGGCCGGTGGCGCCGGTGAAGGTCAGTGCGCCGATGGACAGGACGTTGTTGGAGGCGGTTGCGTTGTTCTGGACATTGATGGTCGAGGTGGCATTCACCGTGGTGGTGCCGACGCCAAAGGTTTGCGTGGTATTGGCACGGAGATCGAGGGTGCCGCCATTGAGGTTGACCGCGCCGGTGCCGAGCGTGGTGGTCAGGTCAAGGGCGCGGAGCGTGCCGCTGGTGATCTTAAAGCCACCCGCACTGGCTCCCGTAGGACCGCTGAAGACCTGCACGCCGGTGGAGCTTCCGTTGATTTCTGTGATACCGGTGAGAGTGGTGAGACCCGAGAAAGTGGTGGTCGTGGCAGCTGCGGGAGCGATGGTTAGATTGGACGTCAGCGTGGCTGTGCCCGCCCCAGCGAGAGAAGTGATGGTCTGCGCATTCGTGTTCTCCGTCCAGGTCGCGTTGTTATTGACAGTGACGGCCGCAGCACTGCCGAGAGCCGTGGCAGTGTTGGTGGTCACCGAGCCGCGATTGATGATCAAAGCAGCTGGGCCGGTGGTGGCGTTGGCATTAATTGTGAGGGCACCGGCGCCTTCCTTGGTGATGGTGCGCGTGGCGGCAGACAGCGCGCCGAGGGTGAGGGAGGTGGTGCCTCCGGGGCCGGCGTTGACAAGATTGAACGTGGTATCGCCCGAGAGCGTGGTGGCACCGAAGACCAGCGAGGAAACACTGCCCATGGCGGCGAGCGGACCGGGAAGGACGTTGAAGGTATTGGCACCGGCGTTAGTGAAAGTCAGCGTGGAGGTGCCTGAATTGGTGAAAGCACCTTGCTGGTAAATGGTGGTGCTGGCGGTGCTGGCGGTGACATTGCCGAGAACTGCGTCAGTTACGCGCAGACTCAGGATACCGCCATTGAGCGTGATGCCGCCCGATCCGAGAGCCCCCGTACTGCTGAGATTCAGGGTCCCGCCGTTGAGGTTGGTGCCACCGGTGTAGCTATTGGCACCGCTGAGGGTCACCGTGCCGGCGTCGGCCTTGGTGAGGCTGCCGGTGCCGGAGACGATGCCGCTGACGACGAGGGTCTTGCCACTGGCGACGTTCCAGGTCTGGTTCGCGCCGAGGGCGAGATTGGCGCTGATCGTGTTGGTGGCGTTGGCAAAGGAGGTGACGGAGATGGCGCTGCCTGGTGTAACTGCCAGACCGGCTCCCAAGGTGCTGGCTGCGGTGCCGGAGGTGCTGTTGAGGGTAATGACGTTCGGGCTGCCGGCGATGGTAACGGACAAGAGGTCATTGAAGGTGATGCTGTTCACGCTCATGTCCGAGACACCCGTGATGACGCTGGCCTGCTGGGTGGCACCTGTCGCGCTGAAGATCATGTTGGCGGTGCTTCCGGGTGTGAGGCCGGTTGCCGTGCCCGCTACGTCGGTCGCCCAGTTGCTGACGGTGCCGGTCGAAACCGTCATCGTGCCGAGGAAACCTGTGACCTGACCACCCTTCCAATAGGCGTCAGTCAACGCAGTGGCGGGAGTCTGGGCGCCGATGCTCACGGTCGTTGGCGTCGAGGAAATCGTGGCGGTGAAGTTGGTGTTGTTGGCCAGCAGATAGGTAGCTGCGTTCAGAGTCGATCCGGCAGCGGCGTTGATCAGGGTGCCGCCAGTTCCTGAAGGGGTGACGCTGCGGATGTCGATCAGGACGTTTCCAGTCGATGTGGCGGTGCCGAGCGTGGTGAACGAGTCAAGAGACCCGCCAATCCAGTCGAAGCCGAGCGAGGAACCGGCGGCGAGCGTCAAGCCAACCCCCGTGGTGGCGCCGTTGGTGGCGCGCGCGGTGCCATCGGCCAGACTGAAGACGCCGCCACTACTCACCGCGAGGGTGCCGGTGCTGGGCATATTGAAGGCTCCACTGAGCAACAGAGCGCCTGCGCTCACGGTGGTGCCGCCGGAGTAGGTGTTGGTGCCGGTGAGGGTCAGCCTGCCCGCGCCGGACTTGGTCAGCGTGCCGGTGCCGGAAATGCTGTTGGAAAACGTCAGGTCGTTGCTGCGGTTGATAATCAGCGAGGCGTTGTTGACGATCTGGCTGCTCGGATCAAGCGATCCGGTCGTGCCGCCGTTGCCGATGCTAAACGTGCCGCCGAGAATCCTCGTCGTGCCGGTGTAGGTGTTCGTACCGGTGAGGGACAGAGGTTCGCCTGTTGCGGAAGACCCCGCACCGCCGAGACCTGAATATGTGAACCCGGTGGCGGAAACGTTGTCCACGATGGGCGCCGATATCGTCGTCGGATGAACTCTGGTGATCCCAACGGGATGATTTATGAAGACAAGGTCCTGGCCCGCGGGCCCCCTGAGACTTCCCGGGCCGTTGATTAAAAAGATGCCAGCGTCATCGATGCCAGAGCCTGGACCGCCGGCACCTACCAAGATGCCGCCGGTGGTCAGCGTAACCCCTGCGTTGATGTTCAACGTGTAGGTGCGGCCCATCGCGGCACGGAGACTGGTGATGGTCGTATTGCTGGAGAGGGTCGTCGTTCCCATCATAGCATTCAAAGACGCATTGCCGGAAAGGCTGGTGGCGGTGGCGGCGGTGTAGGTGACCGGAGCGAGAAATGTATTGGTGGCATCCATACCGGCCCAGTCCGAGAGGCCGATGGTGGCATAGGCCACGCCGTTGGAGAGCAGGATTTGGCCGGCCGTGCCCGAGGTGGTCAGCACGCCGTTGGTGGCGGAGCGCGTGCCGGTGGGCAGCGTGATGCGCAGCACGCTGCCCACGTTGCGGGTGATGGCGCCGAGGTTCAGCGAGAGCGGATTGGCGGTCGCGTTCGCGGTCAGGGTGATGGCGGAGACGCCCGGGTTGATCGTGGTGCCGTTGAACGCCTGGCTGTTCGTCGTGGACGCCTTGCCGGTCAGGTTCAGCGTCGTGCCGTTCAGCGTCGTGCCGCCGCCCAGGGTGAGGGCCGAACTGCTGCTGATGATATTGGTGGTGGGTGCGCCCGCGGCCGAGAAATCCAACTTCAGCGTCCCGGCGTTGACGGTCGTCGCGCCGGTGTAGGTATTGGTGTTGGAAAGAGTCAGGGTGCCGGCCCCGGTCTTGGTCAGGCCACCGCCGCCATCGATCAGGCCGGTAAGTGAAAGGGTGTTCGCGCCGGTGGTCACCTCGAAGGCCCCCGTGCCGCCGGTGGCCAGGGTGAATTTCTTGGTGCTACTGGCGGTGGCGCCGGTGTATTGCAGGGTGCCGGTTTGCGCGCCGGTATTGCCGAGGATCACGGAAGACGCGCTGTTGCCGAGGGTGCCGTTGGCGCTCTCGTTGTTGATCGTGTTGATGGAGAGCGTGCCGTTTTGCACGGTCAACTGGCCGGCGAAGGTGTTCGCGCCGGAGAGGGTGAGGAGGCCCGTGCCCGTCTTGGTGAGGCCGCCTAAACCTCCGATGACGCTGGAGACGGTGGTGTTGCCGGTTCCGCCGACGGTGAGCAGGAATCCGCCATTGGTTACCGCACCGGTGCCGACGGTTAGGAGACTTGAAGAGTTGTTGGTCCAGCTCTGGGCAGCACCCAACGTGATCGGGCTGATGATGGTGGCAGCTCCGGCACCGGAGTTCATCGTGATGCCGTTGTTGAGTGTGATCGTGGAACCCGCTGTGCCGATCGTGTAGGTGCCGGTGAAGGAGCTGAAAGTAAGCGAGTTGACCGTAGTTCCGCTATCCAGAGTGACCGCGCCCCCTGCCCCGCCGTTGCCGAAGATAGCGTCGTCGCCGGAGGTCCATGTGACGTTGGCAGAGCCATCCCACCACTGGTTGGCGGTGAGCCAGACTCCCGCGCCATCGGACTGTAGGGCGGTGGCACCATTGGCATCCCAAGTGAGCGTGGCAGCATAGCTCTGGGATAAAATCGAAAGCAGCGCACTAACTGTTAGGGCGGAAATTGCTATGATTTTGAAGGATTTGAGTCTCATGATTTCCAGGGGATGGAAAATTGTTATGATTCGGTTAGGGTGGCGGAATTTGGTTATTGTTCGATGACAACCAGATATAGAATGCTTAAAATTGACAACTTTCACGAAAGCCTCAAGAATTATTTTTGCTTTGACTTGACCGTAAATGGGTAGGATTTTGTTTTGTTGGTTTTTTGTCGTATCTTGTTGCTGAATTCAGATACGCGAGTCATCTGCGATGCCGTGTCTATTAAGTTGACACGGCTCTTTAACAAATTCGATCAAGATATATTTTTAAGGTTGCTTATTCTAATTTCCGATATTTTCCAGGGTGAGGAAAATTGGCGAGCCAGTTGCGGGTGGCGATCCTGGTGACCGATCGTTTCAGTGAGGGATACATGATCGAACTGTTCCACTTGCTCGTGGAGGCCGGGCATCAACCCTTCCATGCCACCAAGTCGCTCTTCGAGCTTGGCATGGACGTGGGGCGCGTCGCGCGCATGGTCAAGCGGACCGAGGCGGATGCCTGGGTGGTGGTCTCCGGATCGCGCGAGATTCTGAAATGGTTTTCCCGGCAACCCAAGCCGGCCTTCGCCCTGTTCGGTCGTCGGGGGCAGGTTTCAATCGCCGCCGTAGGACCGGACAAGGCGCCGCACTTCGCGGCTGCCACTCGTCGCTTGATCGAGCTCGGTCATCGGCGGATCTCGCTGATGTGTCGCCGTCACCGACGCTTGCCGCAGCCAGGTCTCCCCGAGCAGGCATTCCTCAATGAGTTGGCAGCCCACGGCATTCCGACGGGTACCTTCAACCTGCCGGATTGGGAGGAGAGCAAGAAGGGATTTGTGACACTGCTGGACTCGCTTTTCGGCGCCACGCCGCCGACCGCGCTGATTATCGAAGAAACGTTCCTCTTCAACGCGGCGTTCCACTATTTGGCCAAGCGAGGCCTGCGCGTGCCGCAAGATGTTTCGCTGGTCTGCACCGATGACAACCCGGACTTCGCTTGGTGCGAGCCGTCGGTCACCCATATCCGCTGGGATTACCGTCCGGTGGTGCGGCGCGTGGTGAGATGGGCGGCCAACGTGAGCCACGGCAAAGACGACCGGCAGCAGACACTGACTCATGCGGAGTTCGTTGCAGGCAGCACGATCGGACCAGTGAAAATTAAGTAGAGAGGAAAGGTTTGGATACATGTCGCATGCGCGAATTGGGATTCAAGAGTTCCGGCCGTTTTCGGCAAATCTTTCTAGCAATCGGTCTAACTCCATTGACAGCTCTTGGTAAGCTTATTTCAATCAAGTCACCGTTATGCTCTCCGAACTTGAACTGCTTCTTGATGTCACTCGGCGACTTGAGGAGGCTGGACTCGAATATATGCTGACTGGATCGATGGCTCTGAACCATTACGCACAGCCTCGCATGACTCGCGACATCGATATTGTGATCGCGCTTCTTCTTAAGGATCTTGAGTTGCTACCGCGGGTTTTCGGCGAAGATTTTTATTTCAGTGAAGAAGCGGCTCGCGGAGCCGTGCTTAATCAGTCGTCTTTCAATCTCATCCACAACGAGAGCTTGGTAAAGGTTGATTTCATGATTCGCAAACGCGAGGACTACCGTCTTGTAGAGTTTGAACGGCGCCAGAGGATCGAGGTGATGGGACAATCTCTATGGATTGTCAGCAAAGAAGACCTCATTCTTTCCAAGCTCGATTGGGCAAGGGAATCTCTAAGCCAAAGACAATTGTCGGATGCGGAAAATCTCCTCGCCACCGGAGTCGATAAAAGCTACTTAGAAACATGGTCTCAAAAATTGAACCTGACAGATATGCTGATACGGGTTTCTCCATAGCGGATACACCGGCGCATTTGAACAACCTCCTTTTCCAGAAAATGATGGAGAAATCAGGAGCAGAGCGTCTCGTTATTGGTTGCCAGATGACCGATACGGCACGAGAACTTGTCTGGTCGGGGATTCCTAAGAATCTAACCGAACCAGAACGTCGCCAAGTATTTTTTCAGAGATTCTATGGTGTTAGTCTCTCAATGATTAAGAGATAAAAAGTAAACGTTGAGAGTTCCGCACCACCCCCTCACTTCCGCTCAGGAATCAACAAACTAGGTTCGGTGCCACCCAGATGGGATGCATTGGATTAAATCGCTAGCAGAGAAGAGACAGAGGCATCTGCTGACTTCTTCTAAAATCAACAATCGGAAATCACCGTTTAGCCTGATGCCGTGAGACACGGCAGCTCCTTACTAAATGCTGGGAAAATGAATGAATGCAGTAATTTGCTTTTTCAGTCTCTTTGCTGCTCGGACTTTTGGCAAAGAGTCTAGCCTGAAGAGGAAAATGAACCACAATCGAAGCGCAGCGGAGATGGCCGGACTGACTGTTCTGAATCTTTCCGGCAAATTAACACTGATTAATACTGATGCTAAGAGGATTAGAAAGAATTCTTCATTCACCTAAAAGGAGACTGAAAAAATTCATAACTCTTAGATTATCAGTGTGTATCTGTGTCCATTTGACGAAGAGATTTAATTTTTGTGTTCGTCTATGTCCGCTTCGCTCCCATTGTGGTTCCATTTCTGTTTATAGGTTTAACTATGCGGAGGATGCACTGGGGAGCCGGTCTAGGAAGGGGGAAAGGGGGGTGACTTTCCTACGTGTAATTAGCTTTGATTAAAATGCAAATTAAGGCATTTAATACTTTAAATCATCCATAAAGCATATTATAAACATCCATATGGCTTTGGGTGCGACAGAATGGGAGCAGGCGATTTTCCTTTTGGGAGAGGAGCTGGAACGTCGTGGAGCGGTTCCAAGGCGCTTGGTGGTTTGCGGCGGCGCGGCACTTTTGGCAGCAGGTGTGGTGTCTCGGGTGACACGGGATGTGGATGTTTTGGCGACGCGTGGTGAGGTGGACGGTGAAATATCCTGTGCTTACCCCTTACCTGAGGAGATCAGGACAGCCGTGACGGACGTGGCAGTTGAGTTAGGTTTACCTGCAAACTGGCTGAATGCCTCCACCTCCATGCTGATTGGGCCTCTGGAGGATTTACCCAGAGAGATTTGGCAAGACATGGAGGAGCGTTCGTATGGTGCATGTTTACGGATCAGTTATGTTGGGCGGCGCGGGCAAATATTTCTGAAGTTCAGAGCCTTGGCTGGAAGGGCGGAAGATCGCGATGCTGATGATCTGAAAGCACTTGCACCCGATGCTGCGCAATGTCGCGAAGCGATAGAGTCGGCGCGCAAAACTCAAGCGCTTGATGCGGAGGGTGAAAGGCGTTTCCAAAATATTCTTACAGAACTGGGTCATGGATAAAAATGAAATCAACGTTGAGCTGCGCAGGTCCCTAACAGATTTCATTTGGGATCAATGGGTTTCGCTTGGCATGACAGGTCATGCGAGTGGAAAGCCTGTGCTATTTGTGATCGATCCTGAGGGTTTGCTTTTGGGCACGTTGAGATTTGCGTTGGAAGAATCCCGGCTGCGTGACGGCATGTTGGATTGGTTGAGTCAAAACGGAGATCTACTCAGTGTCCAGCGGGTGAAAAATCTTCATATGAACATGCCCGTGGCTTTGCCCGAGGATGTCAGTGGTATCGCGGCCTTCATGGTTTCTCATGGTCATGCTAGTTGGAATTCCATCGTTTCCAATCATCCCAGCACTCCGGGCACGGACTTCACGCAATACACTTTGCGTGGAATGAGCAGAGCTCCGGATCCGACTGAAAAGGCGGCTTTCATTTTTCGCATGCGTCAGTTGTTTGGCGTGAATGCCCGGGTGGAAATTCTGACCTGGTTGTTTATCCATCACGAAGGACATGCCGCATACATCGCAAGAGATAGCGCATGGTTTCCGAAATCCGTGCAGGCGATTTTGAATGATCTTGAGAGAGCTGCTCTGGTTCATAGCCGAATGGATGGCAAAAAGAAAACCTACGCGTTGTCAGAACGTGCTGGAGTATGGAATGCCGGATTCGGACAGGGGATGAGTTGGTTGAATCAAGGTGCTTTTTATCGAGCAATTCTTGGAGTTATCAACACGCTCGAATCCGTCAGTGATCCAAAACTTTCCGTTTCTTCACGTGCCATCATCATTCGTCAAAACCTACCATGGTCGGCATTCCGTATGGCGAATTTGGATTGGATCTTTTCCAGCTCAAACCATCAACGGGGTGAGGCTCTTGTGGATGCGTTCTATTCGGGTTGTGTCAGGCTGATCGATTTCATTCAGCGGAAAGGCAGCCAATCGAAATGAATGAATGCTAGGAAAATGCTATGCGGAGAATGTACTGGGGAGCCGGTCTAGGAAGGGGAAAAGGGGGGTGCGGGGGGATGAAGAATTCTTGCTAATCCTCTTAGCATCAGTGTTTATCCGCGTTTATTTGCCGGAAAGATTCAGAACAGTCAGTCCGGCCATCTCCGCTGCGCTTCGATTGTGGTTCATTTTCCTCTTTAGGATAATATGACGAAGTCCTTATTGATAAGTTCGCAAACGCTCACGCTGCTTTGATGATTGTTGAGGTTTGATTTTTGAATGGGTAGATTTCCCTACCCCAAAATCCCTTTAACTACCTTAGCAGGCTCGACACCGGTTGGCTTTTGGTTCAATCCTTGGAAGCGGAAGGTGAAGCGATTGTGATCCATGCCGAGGCAATGGAGAATCGTCGCATTGAGATCGCGGATATGGACCGGATTTTCAACGATGTTGTAGGAATAGTCATCGGTGGCTCCGTAACTGACCCCGCCTTTCACTCCGCCGCCCGCGACCCATGTACTGAAGCAGCGGCCGTGGTGGTCGCGGCCTGTGCCGAGTTTCCCTTGGCTGTAGACGGTGCGTCCGAATTCACCGCCCCAGATGACAAGCGTATCTTCTAACAGCCCGCGTTGTTTGAGATCGGTGATGAGCGCACCGGTGGGTTGATCGGTATCGCGGCACTGATTGGCGAGGTGGGTTTGTAGGTTATCATGATTATCCCAACCGCGATGGAAAAGTTGGGTGAAACGGACACCGCGCTCGGCCATGCGGCGGGCGAGCAAGCAGTTGTAGGCATAAGTGCCGGGCGTGCGGGATTCCGGACCGTAGAGATCGAAAACCCAATCGGGTTCATTGGAAAGATCCGCGAGTTCCGGCGCCGAGGTCTGCATGCGGAAAGCCATCTCATATTGGCTGATACGTGTTAGAATTTCCGGATCCGCCATACCATCGTGGCGGATGTTGTTGAGCGCTGCGAGATCGTCGAGCATCGCGCGTCGGTCTGAGCGATCCATACCCGCCGGATCATTGAGATAAAGGACAGGATCTTTTCCGCTGCGGAACT
>JBILAN010000151.1:0-2602 GCA_044354135.1 Luteolibacter sp. | reverse complement strand
AGCCTATCCAGGCGAGGAATTCCTGGTTTCCATCCATCCCTGAAATACTCGCTGGAATGACCCCTTTCCAGATCTTACCATGCTCCTCGGTCACAAATTTGCGGATTTTCTCCACTGCCCGCTCGCGGAGCTCCTCTTCCCTAACGATTCCACCCTTGCCGATGTCTTCCCTATCGAGCTCAAACTGAGGTTTGATCAGGCAAACCACCTCCCCGCCCTCTTCCAACACCCCGAAAACCGGTGGCAGGACTTTGGTTAGGGAAATGAACGACAAATCCATCACCGCGAGCCGGACTTTCTCCCCAATGTCTCTCGGCTCCATGTGCCGGGCATTGAATTTTTCCTTGGAAATGACCCTTGGATCGTTTCGCAACTTCCAGACCAGCTGGTTCGTCCCGACATCCACCGCATGCACCCGCGCCGCGCCCCGCTGCAGCAAACAATCGGTAAATCCACCGGTCGAAGCCCCGACGTCCATGCAGACCCAACCCGTCACATCGATCCCAAAAGCCTCCAGCGCACCCTCCAGTTTCAGCCCGCCCCGCCCAACAAACTTGGGCTTCTCCTTGATTTCCACCACCACATCCTCACCGAACTTCTCCGCCGGCTTATCCACCATGCCCCCATCCACTCTGACCTCACCAGCCAAAATCAAACGTTTCGCCTGTTCCCGCGAATCGCACATCCCACGATTAAACATCAAAGCATCCAGTCGGTCCTTCCTCACGGGGGGAAGCTTCAAGTTTCAAGTTTCAAATTTCAATCCCCAATCAGTTAAAAAGAAGAACCACGGATGGACGCGGATAAACGCGGATGAAGAGATATCAGCAACCTTTCTACTTAATCTGTCTTAATTGGAGTTTAGAGTTTAAAATTTGAAGTATTCCCCCTCCTCTCCTCCTTAATCTCTTCTCTCCCTGTTTGAAAAAGCCCAAACCGCTAAAAGAGCTCATATTACCAAACGCTCGATTGAAATAATCTACCTCCCCTCCCCAGAAAATCAAAGTTTAGGGTTTAAAACTTAAAGTTTCCCGCCATCCTCCCGACTCGTGAAAGTCATCGCCATTGCAAACCAAAAGGGAGGAGTCGGTAAAACCACCACCGCCATGAACCTCTCGCACGCACTTACCTTGCGTGGCCAGCGGGTTCTGCTCATGGATCTCGACTCACAGGCGAACTGCACATCCGGACTAGGAATCGAAGCCCCACCGCTCTCATCCATCTATCCTGTCCTGCTGGGCGATGTGGATATCCGCGAAAAGTTCATCGATTCGGGTCGCGAAAACCTAACATTTCTCCCTTCTGAAATGGATCTTGCCGGGATCGAAATCGAGCTCGCTCGTTCCGACGACCACCTCACCCGCCTGCGCGGAATTCTTCAGGGACTCAAGCCCAACGACCTCTTCGAATACTGCATTCTCGACACCCCACCATCCCTCGGTGTCCTCATGACCGCCGCTCTAGCCGCCGCAGATGAAATTCTCATCCCTCTGCAATGCGAATGGTTCGGCCTCGAAGGTCTCGCGAAAATCGTAGCCATTCTTGATGAAATCCGCGGCTCCGGTGCAAACCCGAATCTGACCTTGGAAGGCATCGTCATGACCATGTATGACAGCCGCACCTTGCTCTGCCGCCAAGTTGTCGAAGAGGTCACCAAATATTTCCCCGAGGAAATCTATCAACAAGTCATCCCGAGAACCATCCGCATCGGCGAAGCCCCTTCTCATGGAAAAACCATCTTCGAGCACGATCCTTCAGGTCTCGGTGCCCTTGCTTACGGTAAACTCGCCGATGAATTCCTCATCCGCCACGCCCGCGTCGGCCCGTTGCTCGCAGCGAGGTGAAAATGCGCACATAAGCGAACAAATCTTATCGTTGAATCATAGGCACGGAATTTAAAGAGATCACAGAGAAACCATTTTCATTTCACTGTGTTCTCAAAAAAAACTCAGTGCCTCTGTGTTAAAAATGATCGATAATATCCTATAACTTAGATTTTTGAGATAAAATATTTAACCCCATCTTCCTTTGCGTCTTTGCGCCTTTGCGCGAGACCTAACATTCCATCTCCCTCACTCCGCCTTCGCCTCAAACACATCCTTCTGGCCTGCGATCGGATCCGGTGATAGACTGAACCAGTTGCTCTTTTCAATCTTCTCCTTGTCATACGGTGGAGTGAAAATATCCACCAACTGGGTCGGTTTATGCGCTTTCAAGGTATGGATATTTCTAGCCTTCGCCGTCAGCGTCGAAATCTCATTTTTCTGCAGAACGGTTGTGCCGACACGTTTTAGAAGCTGGTGACCTTCGCTCAGTTTTACATACGGCATTTCGATGGGATCATAGTTCGATGTCTCGATTTCTCCCGACGCGCAGAGAATCATTCCTGTCATCCCCGGATGATCGTGCGGGCGAATGATCTCCCCTTCGTCAAACTGCACAAGACATAACGAGAAATCGACCCGACGTTCGAGATATTGAAAATCTACCTTACCGTTCACGAGACGAGTTTTGATCTGTGCAAGAGCATCTAACAAGGTCGGGTCTTCCAGATGCAGGCGGCTGGCAAGTTTAGAAATCGTCTGAACATAAGAATCCTGAT
>JBILAN010000096.1:0-8763 GCA_044354135.1 Luteolibacter sp. | reverse complement strand
TTGCCTATAATAAACGCTTCGAAGCCGTGTTTGGCTAGGGAATCGGCAGGGAGGATGGCGCGGCCGTCGAAGACGAAAGCAGGTTTTAACATGAGGGTGTGGAGGCGTGCGAGGTCGAGGTCACGGAATTCGTCCCATTCGGTTAGGGTGGCGAGGGCGTGGGCGTTCGTGGCGGCAGTGTAGGGATCGGCGACGATTTCGAGGTTGGTGTCGATAGTTTCTTGGGAGATGCCGACTTCTAACAGGTCGCGATGGATGGTTTCTTTGGAGACGCGGGGATCGTAAAGAGCGACGTGGGCGTTTTCTGTTAGGAGATCGCGGACGATGTGGATGGCTGCTGATGCGCGAGTGTCGTTGGTGTCTTTTTTGAAAGCGAAGCCGAGGATGGCGATGCGTTTTCCGGAGACGGTGTTGAAAAGGGTGCGGACGATTTTTTCGACGAAGCGGGATTTTTGATAATCGTTGATTTCAACAACTGAGCGCCAATAAGCGGCGACTTGAGTGAGGTTATAAGACTCGCAGAGGTAGACGAGGTTGAGGATGTCTTTTTGGAAGCATGAGCCGCCGAAGCCGACAGAGGCTTTGAGGAATTTGGGGCCGATTCTTGAATCGGAGCCGATAGCGCGCGCGACTTCGTTTACATCGGCGCCGGTGGCTTCGCAGAGGGCGGAGATGGAGTTGATGGAGGAGATGCGTTGTGCGAGGAAGGCGTTGGCGACGAGTTTTGAGAGTTCGGAGGACCAGAGGTTGGTGGTGATGATTTTTTCGCGAGGAACCCAATTGGCATAAACTTCAACGAGGGCTTCGATGGCGGCAAGGCCTGCGGGAGTTTGTTCGCCGCCGATGAGGATGCGGTCGGGGTTTTCCATGTCGGAGACCGCGGTGCCTTCGGCGAGGAATTCGGGGTTAGAGAGAACTTCGAAGGTGGCGTTGGTAGTTGAGTTCGCAGAGATGATCGTTTGGATCGCGGTGGCGGTTTTGACTGGGATGGTGGATTTCTCGACGATGATTTTGTGACCGTGGGAAACTTCTGCAATAAGGCGGGCGGCGGATTCGATGTAGCGGAGGTCGGCAGCGCGGCCGGCGCCGATGCCGTAGGATTTGGTTGGGGTGCCGACGCTTACGAAAATGAGGTCAGCCGCGGCGATGGCGGGTTTGAGATCGCTGGTAAAGTGGAGGTTTTTACCACGACAAGCTTCGACGATTTCCTTGAGACCGGGTTCGTAGACAGGCAGTGTGTCCGAGTTCCAGGCATCGATGCGGGCTTGGTTCATGTCGCATACTGTGACCTGGATGTTCGGGCATTTTTTGGCGATCATGGCCATGGTTGGGCCGCCGACGTAGCCGGCGCCGAGGCAGCAGATGGAGGATATTTTCATAAACTTTAAATTTTAAACTCTAAACTTCAAGGAAGAGTCGCGTAAAGGGTCGCGTAAAGGGCTGTGCCCCACGCGACTAACCCACGCGATTGGCGCGTAAAGGGTGGTGCCCCACGCGATTGGTTATTGGCGAAGTCGTGATGGTTTGAACGGAATGTAATGGAGTCAAAGGTGAGAGATTAGAGGGAGAAGCGCGAGTGGACTCGCGCGGTCCGGTTTTTGTAAGGGAGAGAATGGTAGGGCGGTTTTGAAAAGCCGCCGTGGCTTAAGGCTATGGCGGGACGAGTTGATGGAAGTTGATTTTGGAATAGTTTGCAAGAGCGCGTCTGGAGACACGCGGTCCATTTCTAAATCCATGAAAAGCAGATATGAAAGCGACTTCTAGTCTTGTGTCTTGTGTCTTGTCGTCTTCTGTCTCTCCGCCAGTGAGTAGAAGAGGAAGAGCGAATTATAGGTGAAATATCGTTTGAAGAGGCGGCGGGGTTCGGTGGTGAGGCGGAAGAGCCATTCGAGTCCGAGTTTTTGGAGAAAGGAGGGGGCTTGTTTGACTTCTCCCGCGTGGAAGGCGAAGGCGGCGCCGATACCGAAGTAGACGGCTGGGGGGAGGAGGTGTTTGTTTTTTGCGATCCAATGTTCCTGTTTCGGGCAGCCGAGGCCGACCCAAACGAGGTTAGCGCGGGAGTTGCGGATCGATTGGATGATAGATTGGGTCTCGTTATCCGGCCATTCTCCGAAAGGTGGCGAGTAGGTTCCGGCGATAGTTGTGTTAGGGAATTCTTTGGTAAAACGCGTGGTTAACTTATCTAGGGTATTGGATTTTCCGCCGATGAGAAAATGGTGGAAGGGAGAGTTTGGGGTATTGGTGGCCGCGATGGTTTTGATCATCAAGGTTGGGCCGTATACCCGATCTATTAGTTTTTCTTCTTCAGGAAGTTGGGTATTGAGCGACCAGATGAGCGGCATACCGTCAGGAGTGATCAGATCGAATTTTCTGATGGATGCGCCGAAATCAGGATCATGTCTAGCGAGTGCAGCGACGTGAGTATTGGCGGCTTCGAGCGCGTAGGCTTTGTCTGCGAGGGAGGCTTTTTCCAGGATCCAAGAGATCGCGCCAGCGTAGTCGGTGACGGCGACGGGTATGCCGATGACAGGCAGGTTACGCATGGGTGGGAAAAGTCGAAGGTCGGATGAAGATGTCGAAAGTCGAAGGTCTGAAAGTCTAAGTTAGAATCGCTGGGGCGATTTGATTAGGTATAGTTGTATCTTTGACTTTCGACTTTAAGACGAAGATTACTCGCGGGAGACGCTGATGGTATGGCCATGTTTTCTAAGCAGCGAGTTTTGGCGGGCGGTGTCTAGGTCGGCGGCGACCATTTCTGCGCACATTTTCTCGACGCTGATTTCCGGGATCCAGCCGAGTTTTTGTTTGGCTTTGGTGGGGTCGCCGAGGAGGGTCTCGACTTCGGCGGGGCGGAAGTAGCGTGGATCGACACGGACGATGACATCGCCGACTTTTGCAGCAGGGGCTTTTGCGGGATCTGTGATTTTGGTGATGGTGGCGCTTTCATCAATATCGGAACCAGAGAAGGTGATTTCGATACCGGCCTCGCGGGCGGACATAATGACGAATTCTCTAACAGAAATTTGTTTGCCGGTGGCGATGACAAAGTCGTCTGGAGTTTCTTGTTGGAGCATCATCCATTGCATGCGGACGTAGTCTTTGGCGTGTCCCCAGTCGCGCAGAGCATCCATGTTTCCTAGGAATAGGCATGATTCGAGACCTTGGGCAATGTTGGCGATAGCGCGGGTGATTTTTCGGGTCACGAAAGTTTCGCCACGGCGAGGGGACTCGTGATTGAAGAGGATGCCGTTGCAGGCGTAGATGCCGTAAGCTTCACGGTAATTGACGGTGATCCAATAAGCATACATTTTAGCAACTCCATATGGGGAGCGTGGGTGAAATGGCGTGGTCTCAGTTTGGGGTGTTTCACGGACGAGGCCATAGAGCTCGGAGGTGGAGGCTTGGTAAAAACGGGTTTTCTTTTCGAGACCGAGGAAACGAATGGCTTCTAACAGGCGGAGAGCCCCCATGGCATCGACGTCAGCGGTGTATTCCGGGGCCTCGAAAGAGACAGCGACGTGGGATTGGGCGCCGAGGTTGTAGATTTCATCTGGCTGAACCTCTGAGATGATGCGGGTCAGGTTCGATGAATCGGTTAGATCGCCGTAGTGGAGTTTGAAGCGTGAGTTTTCGATGTGGGGATCCTCGTAGATGTGGTCGATACGTTGGGTGTTGAAAAGTGAGGCACGGCGTTTGATACCGTGAACCTCGTAGCCCTTTTCGAGTAGGAATTCTGCGAGGTAGGAGCCGTCTTGTCCGGTGATGCCTGTGATGAGTGCGCGTTTCATATAGCTTAGAGCGTGGAGCGGAGAGGGGAGAGGGGAGAGGGGAGAGAAGAGTTGGAGTTAGAGGAGGGTTTTGCGGAAGGTTGTGATCATGCGGGAGATTTCGTCTAGCTCGGAGAGGTGGGCTTCGATGGGTGTATCTAGGTGAAATTCGTTTTTGAGCATGACGAGCATATTGGCTGTTTCGAAGATGGAGCGGCGGGAATAGTTTAGAAATTGAGCGAACTCGGGTTTTGAAGAACTGCCTGAGCCTTCGGCGATGTTATTCGTGATGCTGAGAACTGCGGATCGCAATTGTTCCGCCCATCGGTAGTGTTTGAGAGCTTCGATGCTGTCAGCTAAGGCGAACAGTTTGAAACTTATTGAAGCGCTTCTTTTCCAAATATCGAGATTTTGGAATCGGAATGAGTGATTCATGATATTTCTTTCTCTCCGCTCTTAGCTCTCCGCTCTTAGCTCTCCGCTTTCGAGGGATGCTAGGAAGTCCTGATAGGCTTCGGCGAGTCCTTGTTGGAAGGGGATTTTTGGTTGCCAGCCGGTGGATTGGATGAGTGAGATATCGAGGAGTTTTTTCGGGGTGCCGTCGGGTTTGGATGGATCTGTTAGAATTTTGCCAGAGTAGCCGATGGTTTGGGCGATGAGTTTGGCGAGGTCGAGGATGGAGAGGTCGGTGCCGGTTCCGACGTTGACCCAGTCTGGAGGGTTGTCGAGAGAGAGGAGGTGGAAGCAGGCTTCTGCTAGGTCATCGGTATGGAGGAATTCTCGGCAAGGTGTGCCGGTTCCCCAGATGGTGACGGAGGGGGATTGGTTGATTTTTGCTTCGTGGAAGCGGCGGATGAGGGCGGGGATGACGTGTGAGTTTTCGGCATGGTAGTTATCGCCTGGGCCGTACAGGTTGGTTGGCATGGCGGAGTGGTAGAGCAGGCCGTGTTGTGCTCGGTAGTGTTGGCACATTTTGAGCCCGGCGATTTTGGCAATGGCGTATGCCTCGTTGGTTTTTTCCAGCGGAGAGGTTAGAAGGCAGCTTTCCGGCATGGGTTGGGGGGCGTGTTTTGGGTAGATGCAGGAGGAGCCGAGGAAGAGCACGCGAGGGATTTTGGCGCGACGCGAGCCCTCGATGAGGTTGGTGGCAATCGCGAGGTTTTCGTAGATAAAATCCGCAGGGTAGGTGGAGTTGGCGTGGATGCCGCCGACTTTTGCTGCGGCGATGATGACCGTTTCAGGTTGATTTTGCTTAAGAAAATCGAAGACATCTTGCTGAGATGTTAGATCGAGATGGGAGCGCGAGGCGGTCAGGGTTTCGATGCCTAATGCTGTTGCACGGCGAATAAGGGCTGAGCCGACCATGCCGCGATGGCCTGTGATGAAGAGTTTCATGAGGTAAAAGCTGAAATGCTGAAAAACTGAAAAGCTGAAATTAAGAGGTGAAATGTGAATGACTGAAAGCAGCGCGAAGCATTTTTTTATTTCAGCATTTCAGCATTTTAGTTTTTCAGCTTTTATTTAGAGACGCTGCCGCCCTTGGTCGATTCTTTTGGTTAGAAAGAAAACCTTTGGGTTGTTATTGGGGTGATGGGGTTGCCCTTTGGGATGGGTGGGGCGGTTTTGTTAGAAGACTGGGATGGGTTTGTTGGGGAGGATGATGGAGAAGAGGTCGAGGTCGACGGGTTGGACTTGACCGAGGAATTCGAGGAGGATTTTGACGCGTTCGGAGGCGGGGGCAACTTCTTGGATGGTGCCTCTCATGCCTTGGAAGGGGCCGTTTGCGATTTCCACTTCATCGCCGATGGACAGTGTGGGGGAGACGGTGATGAGTTCGTTTTCCTCGGATGATTGTTGAGAAACTTGTTGGATGAGAGAGGTGACGAACGCTTCGGGGATGTGCGGGATTTCCGAACCGAAGCGGACGAGGCCGCGAACGCCTTGGCAGAAGGTGACGGCGCGTTCCATTTCGGAAAGATTGAATTTGGCAAGTAGGTATCCGGGGAATAGGGGTTCGAGCCACCAGATTTTCCCACGGCGGGAGGCTTTGCGGTATTTGATGCGCGGGCAGAAGACTTCGATGCCTTCGATTTCACGAAGGTGTTTGGCGGCGATGTGTTCGCGCTTGGTTTGGGTCCGGACGCAGAACCATTCGGGAGATGTCGAGGTTGGTGCGTTCATTGACCGAGGATTTTCTGGAGTAAGGGTAGGACTAGCTTGCCGCGTTTCATCCATGACTCGATACGTTCGATGCGTTCGTCTAGAAAGGCGCGCTCGATGGGGTCGGTACTGAGATCAGCGGTTTCCTGGAGTTGTTGGAGTTTTGATTTTCCGCTGTCGAGATGGGGGCGGATTTGTTCGCGAATGAAGCCACCTACGAGGCGTTTGAGTTCGGTCGCTGGCACGTAGTAAGTGCGGCGATCATTCATGCTATTCGCTTCACGGACGGCACCTAGGGTTTTCAAGGTTCGCAGGCCTTGGCTTGCGGAGCCTTTGGAAATGCCAAGTTTTTCGACGAGATCATCCAGAGAGAGTGGATCAGGTGTGATGAAAAGTAGGCCGTAGATTTCACCGATGGAGCGAGGGAGTCCGAGAACACGGACGCCATCGACAAAAAAGTCCACGACCTGTTGCTGGATGGGGCTTAGGTTTTGGCTTTGGGTTTTGGGAGTGACTGAATCCACAACCCATGAATAGGGGTTTGCTGGATTTGTTCAAGTTTTTTTGAACAGTTCTTTCGTTCAAAAATCAGCATTCGTCATTCAACAATCGTCAATCGATTCGGTGGGGGGTATTCGGTTTGATTGACTCCGCTTCGCCTCGTCCATGCGGCATGGACTTCGACCTAGTCCTGAAGTCGCTAACGCTCCAAAGGCATTTACGATTGATGATTGTTGATTTTGGATTTTTGAATGAAGAGTTATTGAAGCGCGTCTGGAGACGCGCGGTCCTCTTTTAGATAGCGCGGCGGGACGCCGCAGCTACAGCATGTCGCGGGTAATGATGTAGTTTGCGGCGCAGCGGGGGCATTGGACATTGATTTCAAGAGCGTCATGAAACAGTTCGTCGGGTTTGTCGCGCCAGCCGCCGAGGATGGGGAGGATACGGTCGAGGGTGCAGCCGCAGTGGAAGCGGAAGGGGCGAGTTTCGAGGAGTTTGGTTTCCTCGGTAGTTTGGATTTTTTCGACGTCTGAGGTGGTCAGGTTGGCTAGCCACTCAAGATCGGCATCGGGTTGGGCGGTGATGAGAACGTAGGTTTCGTCATCTAGGCGAAAAGCGCGGGCGGGTCGTTGTTCGGATTGATCGTAGAACTGGGAAATCCATGCGACGGGATCGCGATCATCGACCTCGAGAGTGGAGGTGCGGGGTTCTTGGGAGTTATTGGTGGTGGTTTGGGAGTAGAAGAAATTGCGATCTGGTTCGCGGATATTTTCGGTGAAGATACGGCCCGTGATATTTGCTTCGTTAGATGAGCCAGTGACAAAGAGGTTGATCCGAGGTGCGCGTAGATTGACGGTCCATGCGATGGTTTCACTCCAAGGGCGGGCGGTCAGGTGAAGTGTTAGAACAGCGAGTGCGTCTTTGAGCATGGCATCGAGTTCTTCCGGATAGCGGATGGAATGCTCCATCAGGTGGAGATAGTAATCCGTATAGATGTCGGTGAATTGGCCTCGAAGCATGAGGCAATTACGGTGGCGGACGAAAATGGATTCGATTTTGGTAAAATCTTCGGGCTGCATAAATTTCAAGTTTCAAGTTTCAAATCTCAAACCAGAGCGAGGCTGAGGATTCGCACTTCATTGGATTTTGATATTTAAGACTTGGAGTTTTTAGTGACTGTTAGGAGTAAGGGATTTCACGTTCTTCGAGGAGTGCTTGGGAGAAAGGGTCGCCGTCTGCAGCCATTTCGCGGAGACAATTGACCACGTGATCTCGGACTTGTTTAGAGGGGTTATTGAGAGCTATTTTACAGACTTCCCAATCCATAAAACGTTCTAATAAATATTTTACTTCATCGAAGGAAGCGGAGGGAAGTATGTTGCGATAGCGATCGCGAATGACGGATTCGAGATGTTGGCTATCGTGCAGATCTTTATCTCTTCCGGTATTGAGTTTGGTGATAATGAGGTCCAGAGGGTCCGGGAGTTTAGTTCCATCTGCAATGCTCGTCGATCTAGCGAAAACTTCATCAAAGGAGTCGGCTGGGAATTCGTTGGGCTTACGAAAAATATCAACTGGACAATCCATGCCGAGCACACGGATCATGCCTATTTCATCTGCGGCTTCGGCGATTTCGGAGCCTGAAATAAGTTTCCATCCGGGTAATGAGTGTAGGGTGAGTCCGGGAAATTTTGCACAGGTTTGATTGAGAGCTAGAGCCCAAGCATTGGGTGAATCGAAGGGTTCTAACCAAATATCAGCATCTTTGGTGGGACGATTGTAGCCGTGAGCGATGACGGCAAGACCGCCAATAAGAATGACTCGATGTTCAGCGGCTAGCGCTGCGATGAATTCTCCTGAGGTGGTGCCCATTTTTCGACGGTTTTATTGATTTTACAGGCGATTTCCCATAATTCTGCGACGGAAGTGGGATGTTTTACCCAAGGCTCGCTATTTTCGGTAATTTTCGATGGCTCCGAAGCTGGGCGACCGTTACGGAGCCGCTGCATGCGCTTGCGAAACGCCCATTCTTCCTTCAGGCGTTCGACAGGAATGCGGTATTGCGGGAATGCCATGGGGTAGAGATAAGCCAATTTCCCTCCTTCGGAAAGGGAATTTTCCTCTTGAGGTGTGAGTGAAAAGGAGGACAGGAATGTCCTCCCTCCTCAGGTTTACGCTCCTGGGAGTTCGATGAAGCCTTCCAGTTTTCGGATACGGGTGGGGTGGCGCATTTTGCGGAGGGCTTTGGCCTCGATTTGGCGGATCCGTTCGCGTGTGACTTGGAACTGGCGGCCGACTTCTTCAAGGGTTCGGGAGTAGCCATCTTTGAGGCCGA
>JBILAN010000033.1:0-27707 GCA_044354135.1 Luteolibacter sp. | reverse complement strand
TTGGTGTTTGAAAAAAGGATGAGGCGATGTCCCGCGTTGTGAAGCTTGCGGACCGTTTCCCACATGGGCCGGTTGGGGGTGAAAATATTACGCCAAGCGTGGTGGAAGATCTCGGGAGAGGCATCCGAGCCGAGTGTTTCGAGAGCCCAGCGCGTATAATCTTCTGTGCTGATCCGGCCGGTTTCGAACTCGTCCTTGCGGGCGAGTAATTGATCGAGCGCGGCAGCAGGGTCAGGGTGGGAAGCGGGAAGAAACTTGCGGAGCGAAGATTCAAAATCAAAGTCGAGAAGGACTTTTCCGATGTCGAAGAGGAAGTCTGGCATGGTGGTCGAAACTTTAAATTTTAAACTCTAAATCACAAAGAATGATTAGATATGGTCTAGGATGAAATCGGCGGCGGTGATGGCGCCGTTGTTGCAGTTGTGTTTAGCGAGGTTTTTTTTCATGACACGCCATTCGGCGGCGTTGTTTGAGAGAAGATTGAAAACGGCTTGAGTTAGATCTTTTGGATCTTCTGCGAGATCACCTGCATGAAGATGTTGGAGGAGTTGGAGGTTTCCTTCTTCCTGCCCGGGAACGAGGTGGTGGATGAGCATGGGGCATTGCGCGGCGATGGCCTCGTGGACGGTTGCACCACCGGCTTTGCCTACGACAAGATGGTGCTTATTTAGAAGTTGCGGAATTTTTCTTGTCCAGCCTAACAGGCGGACGCGGTTGGGATACTCTGCTTTGATCTCAACTGCTCGCGAGTGTAGGGAGCGGAAGTTTCGTCCTAACACGATGGTAAGACGTACATCGGGTGAGGCATTCAATAGGGCTCGGGCATGGCGACGAACGAAAGGTTTTTTCGCGGTTGGAAAATAAAGAACGCGAAACGGTTTGCATGCGTCATCGCTACTCAAGGGCGTGAGTGAGGTAAACATCGGGTTCACAGGGAAACCGGTGCTAATAATTTTGCTTTTTGGAATTCCCCATGCGCTCATCGCATCGACCGTGACGTGATCGGTGACGATGAAATAATCCGACGGAGCGCGCAGCCATGAGGCATTGATTTCAATAGAATCGGTAACCACGGTGAAAACCGGCAGGCGATTTTCGGTTTCTAGGAAATGACGTTCGAGGAAGTAGGGATAAATCGGGTAAGTCGAAGCAATGGCATCGGGCCGAAACTCGTTGACGAGGGTTTGCAGGTAGCTTTCTGGCTGGCGCATCAGCGGCATGCGTGGCTCTGAGAAATCGCATTGGTCGGTGGCGCGGTAGATTTTTTCCCAGATTTTCGGGAAATGAGTGGTGACGAGGCGGTATCCCCATTGAAGGACAGAAGTTGCATGAGGTGCGGCAAGCACGCAGGGATCGGCGACGCGGGTCTCAATTCCCAGCTTTTGGAAGGCCAAAGCGAGGTTGCGGGCCGCGCTGTTATGACCTTCACCGAAGGCAGCTGTGATAATGAGGATGCGTTTCTTTGCCGACATGTCGAATTTGCTCGGGGCGACTTTAAAACAGAGTGCGGCATTGCGTCGATGGACTTTTCTGCTTTCCTAGGGTTGCCGATGCAAAAAAAAGACGATTCAACGATAATACAACCCTCAGACGATGGTTCGGAGGGGGAGTTTTTGTCTACAAATGATCATTTGATGGGCGAAAATGAGGAAATTGTGCGTTTGGAGGGAAGGGACAGGAGCGAATTGAAGTTCAGGACGCATGAGCCGAAGCTTGAGGAAAGGCCGAACCTGGATGATGTGACGATGGAGGATAAGTGGAATACGCCGGTGGTTGCGAAAGCTTCGGTGCCTTTGCATAAGGGTTTCTGGATTTTGTTAGGATTGATTTTATTGGCTGGGGTGAGTTGGTTGGCATACGAGTTTTCTCAATTGAATCGGCAGGATAAAGTGGAAGTGGTGAGGTCTGAACGGAATTTCACGAAAAACGAGGAGCAGTCAGAAATCGAAGCGAGGAAAACCATTACTACGATTCACGAAACGGTTAGAAAGTTTTACGCATCGAGTTCGGTGAGTGAAATGTTGCAGCACGTCAGGCATGCTGATCGGGTTGGAGAATCGATGAAAAAACATTATGCAAATCATCCGCTTAGCGCCTCTGAAGTGATCGAATTTAAGGATATAACTCCCTTGACTATCGGATTAAACGGAGGATTTTGGGTAGTCCTAATAAAAATGAACACGGGGTTGGAAGGTAAACTAGTGGTCGAAGTCTATAGCCCGACAGATGTAAGAGTGGATTGGGAGACATTTGTGTGTGCTCAGCCGATGAATTGGGATCAATTCGTCAAAAGTCGGCCAGCGCCGTATCGTGGGGATTTTCGTGTCTATGTGGCGTTTGATAGTTTCTATAACTACGAGTTTGAAGATAGCGATAAGTACCAATCATTCAAACTCACGGCACTGAATAGTGAAGAAGTTATACATGGTTATGTAGTAAGGGGTAGTGAAGCATTTCGAGTTATCGAATTATCACTCAAGCAAAATGGAAATAAGAAAGTTCCCATGTTGCTGCAGTTGTATTTGCAAGAAGGTTTGCAATCAAAAAGCGGGGTGCTGATTGAAGATGTTGTAGCGCCCCGGTGGTTAATAATTAACTCTCCAGACGTGAAAAAGTGATGCCAAAAATTCAACAAAAAATCACGAGGACGTATGTTTTTAGAATCATCGGAGGGGTGATTCTATTTTTTGCGTTTCAATATGTGATTGCACTTGTGCGTCTAAGCGGCGGATCGGCGTCGATGAAGAACAAGTTCAGCGCGTTGGCGCAGGATAAATACATGGACTTTCTGGTTATGCAGAATCTATATGTTCTGTTAGGTTATGTGATTCTGGCGATTCTTTTTTTTGTGGTTTTATGTCCTTTGGTAGATTTGGTGTTGGGAAAAAAACTGCCCGTTCGTACTTGGTGGGTGGATGTGGTGGCGGGGGTGTTGGGAAGTTTTCTTATTCATGGGTTTTTCACATTACGCTTGGTCAAGACGCGACCTTATTTCTTAGATGATGCAAAATTTGGTTATTGGTATTTTGAAATTTTGAATGTCGTGCCTGAGGGTTTGAAGCCTGCGGTGTTCTTTGGTATTTTCACAGTTGTACCGTGGCTGATTTTGGGCTACGCTGTTTGGTGGTATTATCGTTATCTTGGGAAAAGGACGCGTATTGCTGCGGGTTTGGTGGTGCTGTGTCTAAGTGTGTTTCTAGTTTTGAAATTCATTCCAGAGCCTGCTCGCTTGGATGCTACGGAGGAAAAGAAAGATACGAGGCGATTGAATGTGATCATCATCGGTTCCGATTCGTTACGAGGTGATAAGTTGGGCTATACGGGATATCAATCGCGCCGTAAAGATGGTACGGCTGCGGCCGGGGTTTCTCCGAACATCGATGCGCTGGCTAAGTGTTCGGTGAATATGTCAAATTGCCTGACGCCGATTGCATCCACCTTGGAGTCCGGGACCAGTTTGATGAGCTCCCAGTATCCGCACACGCATGGTTTTCGGCAGATGTATCCAAGTGAGGAAACTGTGAAGGAGGCGAAGGCAGGTATTTCACCGATCGCGAAAATTTTACGTAAAGACGGATACGATACCGCAGCGATCGGGGATTGGTGTGCGGGTTATTACGAGATGATGCCGTTGGGCTTTGAGCATATTTCGGTATCAACATATGATAATTTCAAAATCTACATGAGCCAGGCGGTGGTGTTGGCGCATTTTGTGATCCCGCTCTATTTCGATCACGAGATTGGTTATGATATTTTCCCGCAGTTGGGTTCGTTCGCACAATTCGTGACGCCAAAAGTGGTGACGAATCGGGTAACGCAGCGTTTAGATCAGGTGGCGAAAACCGGCGAGCCGTTTTTCTGGCATGTATTTTATTCCTGCAATCACCTGCCATATCGGAATCCCGAGCCTTATTCGAGCATGTTCACGAATCCCGATTACGAAGGTCCTAACAAAAATGGAGTTGCGTTTGATATCGATGAATTCATCGGAGGGACGGATTTAGAAAACAAATGGAACGCACTGCCGGATAAGGAGATCCAGCAGATCCGGGATCTGTATGACGGTTGCACGAGGCAGTTCGATGACAATGTCGGCGAAATTTTGAAGGCTCTGGAAAAAAGCGGTCTAGCAGACAACACGATCGTCATCATCACGGCGGATCACGGAGATAATCTTTACGAAGAAGGCGTGACCTTAGGGCATGGTCTGACGTTTAACGGCGGGCTTCAGGCGAACCACATTCCTTTGCTCGTGCGACTCCCGAATGCGGAGCCGCGAACCATTCCCGAACAAGTGCGGCTGATCGACATTTTGCCGACCCTTGCTGATCTGCTGGAAGTTGAGAAGCCGTCCAACTGGGAAGGCCAAAGTTTTTCAAAATGGTTGGATGGAAGTGAAACGCCGAAAAGTCGCGCGTTCTATGGTGAAACTGGGTTTCCGTTCATCCAGTTCCGAGTGAAAGGCATTGAGCGCCCGAAACTTCCGCCGATGGATCAGATGACAGGTATTGATGAATCATTTAATTACCAGTTCGTGTTAAAGAAAGAGTATGAGGAGTCGTTAGTTGCAGCGAAGCAGCGTTGCTTGGCGACCGAGAAATGGAAATTGATCTGCACGCCGACCATTGAAGGAAAACGTCACTTTGGCTTGTTTCGAAGGGAAGGAGTGAATTTCAGTTTGCAGGATGTTTCCACAGAGTATCCACAGGTGTCCGAGGCGATGCGCACCGCGCTTGAGAAGTGGATGGATGAGCACGAGGAGACGCCGTTGGAGCAGATTTTTCCGGGTGGGGAGTAGGGGAAGTCTCTCAGTTCCTAGTTCACCGATAACTGAGAACTGATAACTGATAACTGAATCACTTCGCTGGTATGCGAATTTTCGAAGGTGAATAGCCGGCAGCTTCGGCAGAAATTTCCCATGCGCCACCTAGTTCGGTATTGAATTTTGGTGGTAAGGTGATTTCGCCTTCGAGGTTGCCTGCGACTTCATTTGCTCCATGCGCTAATTCGAGAATGGCGGTGACGAGTCGGTCTGCATCGTCAGCTTTCAAAGCTGCTTGGGGAGGCATAGGGACGACACCCCACACGCCGCTTCCTCCGGTTTTCAATTTGTTGACCAAGTAATCCTTTGCGTCTTTTTGATCGCGGTATTTGATTGCGACATCGAAGTAAGCTGGGCCTACGGAAGTTGTGTCGACTTGGTGGCAAGCCAAGCATTGGTTGGCTTTTGCGAGTTCAGCGGGTTCTGGCTCGAACTTTGGACCGCCAGAATCATGCCCTGTCGGAGGGATGTAGCGAGCTCGGATGCTGAGTTGTTTTGGATCTGGATTTTGCTCGGCGGTGACTTTGTATTTCAATTTATCACCAAAAGTTGGTTTCTGAGTCGTCTTACCGAGTTCAAGTTTCAGGGATTTAAGTTCCGATGCATGGGTTAGAGAAATGCGTGCAATAGCGATTGCGCCATTCTCATCTTTCGCGACGGCACGGATTTCTTGGAAGTTTCCTGCTGGTAGGACGATGTTTGAGCCGGTTCCGAGATTACGTTCCGTTGTGTCCTCGGTAACATACCATGAAACGACCATCGGTTTACCTTCTGGATCATTGGCTTTGTCTACGGAGTAGGCATTGGCGACTTCGGGAGTGGCTTTTATGCTGATAGTAGGGGGCTTGTTGCCATCATCAGGAAGCAGTTGAGATAACGAACCGTTCTTGTTGAAATACCAATCTGAGCCGTATTCAAGCAGCACGAGCGAACCATCTTTGTTCATTTCCAAATCCATGGGATGGACGAGTTTTTCCATCAGGATTTCCATTTTTTCAAACTTCTCATCCTCTGTGAGTTTGGTTTTGAAAATTTTGCCACGCATCCAATCGTAGTTGAGCAGCGTTTTGTTATCTTCCTTGCTGAGGATATTGAATTTTCTGTCGGCTTCGTGGTAGAAGACTGGACCAGCCATGGCGTTTCGACCGCCTTTTCCGATGATGGGGAATTCTGCGCTATCAGCATAAGGGTACCAAATGAAAGCCGATTGCGCAGGTGGAAGATCCGTTAGTCCGGTGTTTCTCTTTCCCGGGTTTTTCGGGCTATTGGGATCGGTCATTTGACCAATTGCATTGTTAGAAAAATCAACAATTGGGTAAGGCTTGTTATTTGCGATCACAAACGGCCAGCCAAAATTTCCTGCGGCTTTGGCTTGGTTGACTTCATCGTGTCCACGCGGTCCTTTAGGACCATCGGCTTGACCGTCCGGGCCTACCTCACCCCAGTAAAGGGTTTTGGTTTTGGGATCGATGGATATACGGAACGGATTGCGGCATCCCATGACATAAATTTCAGGTCGTGTCTTGGCTGTGCCTTTCGGGAAAAGATTGCCTTTAGGAATTTCATAGCCGGTTTTGGTGGGCTTGATGCGTAGGATTTTTCCGCGAAGGTCATTGGTATTACCAGCCGAGCGTTGGGCGTCGAAACATTGTTTACCTTCTCTGTCGTCGATGGGTGCGACCCCAGCGCTTGCAAACGGATTCGTGTTATCTCCTGTGGACAAATAAAGTAAGCCATCAGGATCAAATTTCAGTGAGCCAGCCTGATGGGTTGCAGTTTGATCGCGTTCCGTTGGAATAATGAGAAGTTGTAGCTCGGATGCGGAATCGATTTTTCCATCATTTAGTGTGAAGCGGGAGAGACGCGTTTCGAATTTATCGGCTGCACTGTAATAGAGAAAGATGTGCTGGTTGGTTAAAAATGCAGGATCGAGTGCGATGCCGAGTAATCCGTCTTCACGACCAATCGGGCTTTTCGGATCGGTGCTTCTGAGGGCGTGAACATTGATACAGCCGATTACAAAGATACCACCTGTGTTTGGGTTGATTCGAAGCAGACGACCTTCTCGTTCGATGACATAGAAATCACCATTGGGGGCGATGGCGATCTCCATGGGATCGTTGAGACCTGTGGCAACGGTTTGTTTAACGAGAGGCGCGGCGAGGGCGCTGGTTGTCAGAAGAGCGAGCGGGAGGAAAAAGGGGAATTTCATGGGTGGAAGATGGAGTTGAGATCTTTAAACCTAAAGAGGAAAATAGAACCGCAGATGGACGCAGATTATAGCAGATAATCAAAGAGTTGCATCGATTATCAGTTTCACCCTCAGGGTGAAGATGGAATTCTTCAGAAGATTCTTAAAATCAACGTCCATCTGCGTTCATCTGCGGTTCATTTCTCTTTCTAGGTTAAAATCTTAAGCAGTCCGCAGGCTTTGGACTGCTGCGGTAATCCGCAGCATTTTGATGAGGTGGTGTTGAGCGGAGAGTTTGGTTGTGATCCTGTGAATAAGTGATCGGCGCATTCCGTGAGAGCTGGGAAGGATCCCAGCAGTCCAAGGCCTGCGGCGCACATCAGCCCGACGTCTCCATCAACACCAACAAATCATCGGAATCCACCTGGATGCCTTTTTTGACGAGGATTTCTTTGATGATTCCATCGGCTTGAGCGGAGACGGTGGTGAGCATTTTCATCGCTTCTAGGGTGATGAGTTTGTCTCCTGCTTTCACTTCGGTTCCGGGTGAGACGACGATTTCCGTGATCATGCCGGGCAGAGGGGCGCAGATTTGGTTTGGATCCGACGGGTCGCCTTTTTGACGGGCGGCGGTGGCGGTGCTGATGAGGGATTTGTCGACGACCACGGACTCGCGTGGCATGCCGTTGAGTTCGTAGAACAAGGTGCGGCGACCTTCGTTATCTGCCTCACCGATGGAGATGAGTTTGATGATGAGGATTTTTCCGGGATCGATCTCGACTTCGATTTCCTCACCGATCTGCAAACCATAGAAGAAGGCGGGGGTGGGGAGTTTGGAGAGGTCGTCGTATTTTGCGAGAGTTGCTTGGAAGTCTTTGTAGACGCCAGGATACATCAGGTGGGAATACACGCTGTCGCGTGATTGGATATTAGATATTGGAGATGGGATATTAAGGGTTTTTGCGACTTCTTCGAAGTCGACGGGCTCGGCGAGTTCGCCGGGGCGTTTGGTGGTGATTTTTTGATTGGGGCCGAGGACAACTTTTTGGACATCGGCTGGCCAGCCGCCATCGGGTTGACCGAGGCCGCCGGAGAGCATATCGATCACGGATTCTGGGAAGTCGATGGAGCCGGGTTTGATCTTGGTGACATCGGATGCCTTGATGCCGCGGGTGACGAGGAACATGCACATGTCGCCGACGACTTTGGACGACGGGGTAACCTTGATGATGTCGCCGAAGAGCTGGTTGACATCAGCGTATGTGCGGGCGATTTCGCGCCAGCGGTGGCCGAGGCCCATGGCGTTGGCTTGTTCGCGGAGATTGGTGTATTGACCGCCGGGCATTTCGTGTTCGTAAACTTCGGCGGTGCCGGCGCGCGGTGCGGAGTCGAACGGTTTATAAAATGTTAGAACATGCTCCCAGTAGTCCGAAATTTCGTTGAGAGAATCTAAGTTGAGGCCTGGATCTTGTTCGGAAGAACCGAGTGCGGCGCAAACTGAGTTGAGATTTGGCTGGGAGGTTGAGCCTGACATGGACGCGATCGCGAGGTCGGCAATATCGGCCCCGGCACGGGAGGCGGCGATGACCGATGCGGCATTGAGGCCGGAGGTGTCGTGGGTGTGGAAATGGATGGGGATGCCGATTTCCTGTTTCAGGGCATGGATGAGATTGTAAGCCGCCTGCGGTTTGCAAAGACCGGCCATGTCCTTGATGCAAAGGATGTGAGCACCCATTTTCTCAAGCTCTTTCGCTTTCGCGATGTAATAGTTGAGATCGTATTTCGAGCGTGCTGGGTTGAGGATGTCACCGGAGTAACAGATCGCGGCCTCGCAGATGGATTTTCCGTGTTCTCTAACAGCTTCCATAGCGACCTGCATGTTCGGCAAGTAGTTAAGGGAATCGAAGATACGGAAGATATCCATTCCGGAATTGGCGGCGTGTCCGATAAAGCCTTTGACGACGTTGTCGGGATAGTTGGAATAACCAACCGCGTTCGAGCCGCGGAACAACATTTGGAAAAGAATGTTAGGAACTTTTTCGCGCAAGCTGCGGAGACGTTCCCACGGACATTCATTGAGGAAACGCATCGAGGTGTCGAAGGTCGCGCCGCCCCACATTTCCAGAGAAAACATCTCAGGTGTTAGATTGGAGTAAGCTGAGGCGATATTGAGCATGTCGCGGGTGCGCATGCGGGTGGCGATGAGGGATTGGTGGGCGTCCCGCATCGTGGTGTCGGTGATCAGGAGGCGTTTTTGATCGAGGATCCACTGGGAGAATTTTTCGGGGCCGAGTTCGCGCAACAGGATTGCCGATTGATGATTGACGATTGATGATTTTGGATTTGAAGAGGGGATAGGCGCGGGCGTGAGGATGGTTGCGGGGCGGTAGTTTTTCGCGTGGGGGTTTCCGTTGACGGTGATGTTGGAAAGATAGGCGAGGGTGCGGGTGGCGCGGTCGCGGCGTTTGCTGAATTTGAACAGCTCGGTTTTGGTATCGATGAGTTTCGTGTGGGCTTGCCCAGCACGGAAGGTTTCATCGGCGATGATGTTTTCGAGGAAAGGGATGTTGGTTTTCACACCGCGAATCCGGAACTCGCGCAGGGCACGGTCCATGCGTTGGCAGGCGGTGGTGAAACAGCGACCCGTGGCGGTGAGTTTCACCAACATCGAATCGTAGTAAGGCGTGATGACCGAGCCGGCATCGCCGGAAGCGGCGTCGAGGCGGATGCCGAAACCTGCGGCGGAGCGGTAGTTGAGAATGCGGCCATAATCCGGTGCGAAGTTTTTCTCCGGATCCTCCGTGGTGATTCGGCACTGGATGGCGAAACCGTTGCAGGGAATTTTATCCTGTTCAGGGATGGCGATTTCCTCGCCGAAAAGCGATTCGCCCTGTGCGACGAGAATTTGCGAGCGGACGAGGTCGATGCCGGTGACGCATTCCGTGACCGTGTGCTCAACTTGGATGCGCGGGTTCATTTCGATGAAGAACCAATCCTTCTGATCCATGTCGTAGAGGAACTCGACCGTGCCGGCGTTGTTGTAACCGATGCCATCGGCGAGTTTTACCGCAGCGTCGCAAAGTTCCTTGCGGATTTTGGGATCAAGGTGCATTGCGGGTGCGACTTCGACGACTTTCTGATAGCGGCGCTGGACGGAGCAATCGCGTTCGTAGAGGTGGACGACGTTGCCGTGTTGGTCGCCGAGGATCTGGACTTCGATGTGTTTGGCGCGTTTGATGTAGCGCTCAAGGAAAACGGCGGGGTTACCGAACGCGTTCTCGGCTTCGGCGCGAGCTTCTGCCAGCAGTCCGGTGAGTTGGGAGGGTTTTTCCACGACGCGCATGCCGCGACCGCCGCCACCGAAGGCGGCTTTGATGATGAGGGGGAAACCGATTTTGTGGGCGACCTCCATAGCTTCATCAGGATCGGTGATGGGCTCCTCGGTGCCGGGGAGGGTAGGGACGTTGAACTTGTGGGCGAGCGCACGGGCGGCGGTTTTGTCGCCCATGTTTTCTAACAACTCAGGAGAAGGTCCGATAAAAGTAATGCCTTCGCGTGCGCAGGCGCGGGCGAAATTCGGGTTTTCGGAAAGGAAACCGTAACCCGGATGGATCATGGTGACGCCTTTGGATTTCGCGAGTTTGACGATGCCTTCGTAATCCAGATAAGCACCGACCGGGCCTTTCGAGGAATCGAGTTGGTAAGCTTCGTCGGCTTTGAAGCGATGGATGGAGAAGCGATCTTCCTCGGCGAAAATCGAAACCGTGCGCAGACCGAGTTCGGTGGCTGCACGGAAAATACGGATCGCGATTTCACCACGGTTGGCGGCGAGGAGTTTACCAGGTTGGGATGGGCTTGAAGGCATGCAGGGGGATTAGAAACTCTAAGTTTTGAAGTGGAAACATCAAAATGTGGGACGGTTGAGAATGGGAGAGGGAGGGATGGTGTGAGCGGGGTCCTATGAGTCCTCTAGGTCTTATGAGTTGATGGCCCGGGCAAAGGCCGCTGGAAGGGAGGGGGATCGGGTGAGGACGCAAAGCTGGTTTTTTTGGGAAGAGTTTTTGACCACGAATTTCACGAATGGACACGAATAAGAATTGGGTTGTGGGAAGAGTTTAACCACGGAGGGCACGGAATACACGGAATGAAGACTGGGGATAGGTGGAGATTTGTGGCTATGATTTGCTTTTTGACGGATGGGTTGGGTTTTGTTTTAGTGTCTGAGGATTTATGGAACAAAAAGACATGGAGGGGTTTCCTAGGATGCGGCGCAGTGCTTGTGCTGAGTCGTCTTTGCGTGCGGAAATCGAGCGGATGAAGAAGATGACTGTGGAGGAGCGGATGAGTGCGGCGTTGAATATGGGCAAGGTTTTATCAGGATTGCAGGGGAAAGTGAAACCGGAGGAGGCTCATGGGCGAAAGTGACATGGATGCGGCTTTGCGCGAAGCGGAAACCATTTCGTCAATCTTGCAGCAAGAGGGTGTCGAATCTGTGGTGATTGGTGCGATCGCGCTAGCAGTGCATCGCTATGTTCGATATACGCAGGATGTGGATTTGGGCGTGAATGCCGATTTGAAGCAGATGCGGCGTTTGGTGGAGGTGCTTCAAGCGAAAGGCTATGATGCCGTATTTCATGAGCCCGATGGGGATGATCCGCTGGGAGGTGTGATCGATATATCGGGGTCTTTTGGAATGGTGCAGATTGTGAGTTTCGAAGACCGATTTCCCGCTGCGATACGCGATGCTCTATCTGGTGAGGATATCTTCACCACTACAAACGGCAAGTTGCGGGTGATGCCGATTCCTCAGTTGGTTGCATTGAAGTTGTATGCGGGTGGTTGGAAGTCGCTGGCAGATGTGGTGGAAATGCTGCGTCGTAATCCAGAGGTGGATTTGGTGGAGTTGGGCGAGACCTGTCGCAAATATCGGATACGCGGTTGGGAGAAGGTGATGGAGGAATTGGGTTAGAGGGAGATTTGGGAGAGGGGGATAGGTCCTATGAGTCCTTTAGGTTTTATGAGCTGGTTGCTCGGGGGAAGACCGTGAAGAGAGGGGGAGATCGGGTGAGGGGGAGATGGAGGAAGATTTTTTTAACCGCAAAGAGTGCAAGGAACGCAGAGAGTGGAAGATTTTGGTAGGGCTCTCTCGCCGCAGAGAGCTGCTGGGAATGGGGGGAGTTGGGTGAGGATGAGAAAAATTGCTTTCCAGATTATGAGGTTTTCGGGAGGGTTTAGGGGTTTATTACAGCATTAAACATGCGCGCTGGGTTTTACCACTAAGTAAACGTTATAAGAATAATATGAGTTTAACAAAATTACCCTGTAAGGTTTGCGGAGTTATATTCTACCCAGAATACTTTAACAAAAATGATGGCATGTGTGTTAGATGCGCTTGTAATCCTGCTTATACCAAGGTTATTGCCGATCATATCCGCGCAAAGGAAAAAGAGCTTATTGAAACATATATCGGTAAAGTCTACTTTTAAGTATGTGCTTGTTATCCACCTCTCCATGTGAGGAGTCTATGATTGTTAGCTTCGCGCGGCTGCCTCGGCGAGACAGCCCTACCTATAGACGGCGACCGAAGATCGCCGCTACTTCCCAATACAGAAGCTCGAGAAGATCACGCCCAGCAGGTCTTCCGTATCCACTTTTCCGGGGATTTCTCCGAGGGCGTCGAGGGCTTCTCTGAGGTCGATGGCGGCGAGTTCGGGGTTGGCGGAGTGTTCGGTGAGTAGTTCCAGCGCGGCGTGGAGGCTGGTGTGGGCGAGTTTGAGGGAGGCTTGGTGGCGGGCGTTGATGGCGACCGCGTGTTCGCCGAAATCGGCTTCGGTGAAATGGAGGGCGGTCCGGATTTTTTCGGAGAGTTGAGTGAAGCCGTCGTCTTTCAGACAGGAGATGCGGATGGCATCGGCGTTTTTCCATGACGGATGTTCGCCGAGATCGGATTTATTGAGGACGAGGAGGTGGGTGGCGTGGTTGGAAGGGTAAACCGCGCGTTCGGGGCGGGGTTGTGAGGAGTCGGCAACTTCTAACAGGAGATCGGCGGATTCGATCTGGCGAACGGTGCGTTGGATGCCTTGGGTTTCGATGAGGTCATCGGATTCGCGCACGCCGGCGGTGTCGACGAGGCGGAGCGGGATGTCATGGAGATTGATGATTTCCTCGATCGTATCGCGGGTGGTGCCGGCGATATCGGAGACGATGGCGCGATCGAAGCCGAGGAGTCGGTTGAGCAGGGAGGATTTGCCGACATTGGGTTCGCCGAAAATGACCGTGCGCACGCCTTCGCGCAGGACGCGGCCTTGGTCGGCGGTGGCGAGGAGGGAGTCGATGGTGGCAAGGATGTTTTCGATCCGTGCGCGGAGTTGGAGGGTGGTTTGCGGGTCAATGTCTTCGTCGGGGAAATCGATCCAGGCTTCGAGGTGGGCGAGGACGTCTAACAGTTCATCGCGCGCGGCGGTGGTGCGTTTGCCGAGAGTGCCTTCGAGTTGGGAATGGGCGGCACGGATCGCGAGTCGGGTCTGTGCGGAAATGAGATCCATGATACCCTCGGCTTGGGTGAGATCGATTTTTCCGTTGAGAAAAGCGCGTTGGGAGAATTCACCGGGAGAGGCGTGGGTGGCGCCGCACTCGAGGAAACGTGAGAGCACTTCTCGGGTGACGAGGATGCCGCCGTGGCCGGCGAACTCGACCGTATCCTCGCCAGTAAAAGAGTTAGGTCCGAGATAAACCGTTAGAAGACCATCATCGATGATCGTGCCTGCGGCATCGCGGATTTTACAACGACGAGCCAGACGTGGCATTGTGGAAGAAGCGATTCCGCCTGTGCAGATATCAGCGACTTGGAGAGCATCGGGACCTGAGATGCGTATGAGAGAAATAGCACCGATGCCCATCGGAGATGCGATGGCTGCAATTGTTGAAAGATTCTGCGAAATCATGATGAGATTTCGAAATGCTTATTTCGATGGCGTGATTTCAGCGATTTCTTTTCCTCCGAGATTGAGGAATTCCCAACAAATGAAACGGTTGACTTGGAGTTGAGGTTTTTCTGGAGTGCCTGCCCAGATGAGTTCGACGGTGGCGGTGCGGTGAGTGGGTGCATTTGTTTTAGTACTTTCCTGATCTAAGCGCGAGAGGGTTTGTCCAGCTTGTGTTGTGGCGAGAACGTAAATTTGGGCTGAGTCATCCTTGTGGATAGGATCAGTAAATTTATAACTCGTATCATTTACTGGAGTGTTAGGATGATGAGTCGCCGGCTCTTTGGTGACGATCACGCGGAAGACTTCAGTTTTCCCTACCATTGGGTTTTTAATGAAACCATTGAATGTTTTATACTTGGTTTGAGCAAAAACTTCCCAATCGAGTTTCAAGCCTTGTTCGGTTTCCTTCAGAAACGCTAGGACTTTGGTGCGGTCATTTGATGGGTTGGCTGCGTTCGTGGATTCAGGTTGGTCATAGTTCAACAAGATGAAGCCTTTCTTACTGTCGGCCTCGGGAATTTGAACCGTTGAAAACTTGTTAGCTGGGGTGTTCGTTTCATCAATGGTTCTATTGGTGTAGAATGCTTCAATTTTCGGACGAAGTAATTCGGCGTTTGAAACATAATCCATTTTTTCATTCAAACTGTAAGCCGCCAAATATTTCTCCATCGTGGGATTGCTGGTAGGTTTAGTGGGTTCAGCGGAGTTACGTGGGAATAATTTGATGCCTATAGGATCATTGGTATCATTCTTCGCTCTGAATACGCCTGTTGCGAAATAAGCCCCGCCACCTAGTCCAGTTATGATGAGAAGGACCACCAACATCAGAGCGATGGGATTGCCTTTTTTAGCTGATTGGTTGGGTGTGGCAGGAGCGGGTGCGGTTACACGAGCGGGATCGGGAGCGGGAGATTCTACCACTGAGTTGTCGACTTCTACTTCGATGGCTGAGGTATTAACGAGAAAATCGGGTGAGGTAATGGCTGCCTGACAATGTGGGCAGGGCCCTGCGGTGGGTGGGAGATTGAATGGAATTACAATACGTCCATGGCAACTTGGGCAATTGAAGGCGTGCTCTTGGGAGTTTTTTGGACGTTCAGACATGCTTGGCACTTGGGAAGCTAAAATGTAGGTATCTGGTTATACTTGTCAACGAAGCTGCGTGGTAAGTTTTTGCTAAAAGACATGTATCTTCTGCCTTGCACCCGCTCCTCGAGAGGCCTAGCCTGCGCGCCCCGCAGTAGACCTATGAAACCTGTTTACATTTACGATACAACTTTGCGCGATGGAACCCAAGGCGAGGGTTTTCAGCTTTCTGGGCTCGATAAGCTTCGGATCGCCAGGCATTTGGATCATTTCGGGGTCGACTACATCGAGGGTGGTTGGCCGGGTTCGAATCCGAAAGACGTCGAATTTTTCCAAGAGGCTAAGAAGCTGGATTTGAAGCATGCGAGGTTGGCGGCGTTTGGATCGACCCGACGTGCGAATGTGAAAGTCGAGGAGGATGCGCAGGTGCGTTTGTTGATCGAGGCTGAGACGCCAGTGGTGACGATTTTTGGAAAGAGCTGGGAGATGCAGGTTACGGAAATTTTACGGACCACCGTAGAAGAGAACCAAGCGATGATCCGGGATACCGTGTCTTATCTCGTGAAGTATGGCCGCGAAGTCATTTACGATGCGGAGCATTTTTTTGATGGGTATAAAGATTCACCTGCGCATGCGTTGGCGACATTGAAAGCGGCGTCAGAGGGCGGTGCGGCTTGTTTGGTGTTGTGTGATACGAACGGCGGAACTTTGCCAAAAGAGATCATGGAAATTTGCGCAGCGGTTCGCGCGCATTTGCCGGCGACGCCGATAGGAATTCATACGCATAACGATTCAGAACTCGCGGTGGCGAATGCCATTGCAGCCGTCGATGCAGGTGCGATCCAAGTGCAAGGCACGATCAATGGCTATGGAGAGCGCACGGGAAATTGTAATCTCACATCGGTGATTCCCATCTTGCAGTTAAAAATGGGTATTGAAGTTGTGCCGCGTTTGGAAGAACTGCGGGACCTTTCGTTCTTCGTCGATGATGTGTCGAACAATCCGCATTTCGCTAGGGCGCCGTTTGTGGGTCGCACGGCATTTGCGCATAAAGGTGGGATGCATGTGAACGCGGTACAGAAACTTGCCCGCAGCTATGAGCACATTGTTCCGGCGAGCGTGGGCAATGAACAAACCATTCTCGTTTCTGAGCTAAGCGGCCAATCGAATATTTTGCTCAAAGCCGAGCAGATGGGTATGCCGATTGAAAAAGGTGCGCCCGAGGCCGCAGCGATTTTGACCAAGGTGAAAGAACTCGAGCATGAAGGTTATTCCTTTGAAGCGGCGGGTGGGTCGCTCGAGTTGCTGATCCGTCGTGAGCTGGGAAAATATGAGAAATCGTTCCAAGCCAATGAGTATCACGTTAGTTTCCGTCAGTATCGTGATGGCCATGCGCCGGTTTGCGAAGCGACCGTGAAACTCAGTGTAAACGGCGAAAAAGAACTGACTGTTGCCGAGGGCAACGGCGTGGTGAACGCGCTTGACCTTGCGCTGCGCAAGGCCCTGCTGCCGTTTTACCCTGAAATCGCAGAGGTTTCACTGATCGATTACAAGGTCCGTATCCTCGACAGCCAAGACACCACCGCGGCAAAAACCCGAGTGCTCATCGTTTCATCTCATGGAGATCAAACTTGGGGAACCGTGGGAGTTTCCGGGAGTGTCATCGAGGCGAGCTGGATTGCTTTGGTGGATGGGATTGATCTATTCCTACAGCGTAAAATGAAGAAAAATTAAAATATTTCCCATTTCGCGAAATAGCGGCAAGATTACCCGAGTAGACCTATTGCCATGTTTTTCTTCAAACACGTGTTTTTCTGGCTTTCTGGAGCAGGTACCGAAGCCCTCGAACGTTGCCCCAATTGGGAGCAGCGCAAGTATGTTGCCTTTGGTGCGACGGTTCTCGTGCCCTGTGCGTTCGCCTTCATCGCTTGTGCGTATGCACTATCGACCATTACTGATAACCCAAAAGTCATTTATCCTGTGGCAGGTGTCTGGGCATTCATTATTCTCGCCATCGACCGCGCACTACTAGCTGGTTACCGACCTTATCTCTCCATTTTCCGAAAACTCTCGCAGTTTTCCCTTCGTCTCGTTGTTGCGGTTTTGATGGGTATCACCATTGCCCACCCGCTCGTCCTCTTGCTTTTTCGCGATACGATTTCATCGGTGATCGAAAAAGATCGGTCGGCTGAAATTGAGATCGTTCGTGCGGGTTTTGATAATGAGAAAGCAAAAGTCCGTGAACGTATCAAATCGATTGAAACCGGACTCACCGCTCACCGCGAGCGCTGGAACGAATCCTTTCAAGCGAAGTTTATCCTTCAGGAAAATCAAGATGCGGGATCCGCCATCGCCGGTTTGACGTCTGCACAACAAACTGAGCTCAAAGCTGCGACGGATGAAGCGACCTTACCGTTCATGACTCGGCTTGCCGCGATTGACCAACAAATCGCCGAAATCAACCCGCAATATGCCACGCTTCAAACTGAATTGACTTTTTGGCAATCCGAGTTTGAAAGGGAGCTCAGTGGTGCGCGATCCGGGCTTTCTGGTGAGGGTCCGCGCGCGCGTTCGATCCGAGCGGATCATCTTGAACCGCGCCGCGAAGAGACCAAGCGCTTAGGTGGATTGCTCGAGCATCTAACCGCAGAGAAGGCATCGTTACAAACTCAAGCACGCCAGGCGGAGTCGAATGCGATTACCTTATTTGAAACACGCCTCGCAGAAATCGCGCTTGCGAACCAGCAGGAAGCCGAGCGTGTTTCAACGCTCAAGAAAAAGGTGGAGCAAGATCAAGCTGAGCAATTTGTCGGACAACAAAACTCGCTGCGTGATACGATCAAGAAACAAATTGATTCCCAGTTAGTGGAGTTTGATAACACCCAAAATGAGCATGCGGCGGTTACGAAAGAAGAATCCGAGCGATTGGGAGCGCTCCGCGCTGAGCCCAGACGCGATATTTTGACGCAGACGCTGGCCTTGCATGAGCTTTTCTTGGCGGGTAACGAAGGTGGACAATTTGCTTTCTACACCTACATCGTTTTAACCCTGTTGTTCATGTTGGTGGATACGATCCCGCTGATTGTAAAATTTTTCACCAAGCCCGGTCCGTACGATACTCTGGTGGATCGCGATGAAATCACTTTTGATTCCGAGCACAAGGCCTTCCGCCAAACGCGTGGGCGATACATGGAGCAACTGACTTCCGGAAATCTCATCGCAGTGACGCGAAACCCTCATCTCGAACACGCGCTTGTCGATGGAGTGGAGCACACTCGTGCGGCGCGGGAGTTTTTGGATTCAATGATCGAAATGGAGCGTTCGTTCGCTGAGAAAATGCGTTTGGAAGAAGAACATATCAAGCATAACGAAACCGATAAAAGGGCGGCGTTGGAGAATATCAAAAAACGTTTTTATGATGATCTCGATCATCGGATGGAAACGTTTTTCAAGACGCGGCATGCGTAACAGTTTTAAGATTCAAGAAGCCGGACGGAGACACGGCTCTCCGATATTTGTGATCCATCGCTTCATGCGTGAATCTACGATATCTTTTTCAGTGTATCCCTGAGTCGCTAGGCCGAGTCTTCCTTGGAAAGTGACACAGCCAGCTCCTAACAGTTGTCCTAAAACTACGGGCGGAGAAAAAACCCAACCATCTTCGTTAGTAATTTCCTCTGGATTCCAAACTCCTAAATTCGAGAATGCTCCAATGTTGCCTGCCGGTTTGGTGCGATCTTTGGTGATTAAGTTAACTTTAGTTTGATGCGTAAAAATGCGTCCGATGTTCAACAATAGGTGATTAGCGCGATGCTCGCCACGCCCAAGTTGATGCAATATCTTGCGATGAATCTTGGTGGGTGTGTCGTCCTGGGCGATTTTCGTTTCCACGCAACTCACATGGTTTTCTGTGTCGTCTGGATAACAAACATCACCGCGTAAATTGACCGGAATCATCCATGAGATTTTTCTCTCGGATCTGCTTACCTCGGGTCGGACCGCTTGATCCAGAGCATGCAACAAATAGCTATTCACGGTGACTCCGTGCTTACGACAATGATCGAGAATCGCTTGGGTTTCGTCTTTCGTGAAAAGATGCCATGCGATGTTAATATTCGGTGCGGTTTGTTTCCAGTCTCCTCGCTCAGCACAGATTTCTTTTTTGAGTTTGCTAGATAAAAGCCGACATAGAGGAAGAAAGATTCCACGGCATGTATGTTTGGTTTGAGGAATGGCTAGGTTTTTCAATCCCTGTTTGCGCAGTAATCGTACGAAGCCACCAATTCCATCGCACTCGCAATGTGATACCTCAAACCACTGGACCTCGCCATTGGTAATTCGTCCGTAGCGGATGCCCATGAAGTCGCCTACGGCTTCCGATGCGCGGAACCATGCTACTGAGGGGTTGTGTTTGGAGTGTGGGGACAATTTTTTAAGAATGAAACGAACGCTTATTTTTTAATGGGTTCACTTAATTCGCTGACTGGATTGCCACATGACCAGCAGATATCGAAGTTTCCGGGATTCGTTTCACCACAAGAAATACAACTGATCTCCTTATCTGAATTTTTGTGTATCGTTGGGAAACTCTCACGAAATAAGTTTGAATACTACTTTTTAAAAACCAAGAAATGCTGCCATGGGAGGTTGGGTTTGTTTTCGACGAAGGTGAAGCCCAGGGCTTGGAATTCTTTGTTGACTTGCTCAGCGGACATTTTGTGGAGCGCTTTGATGGGAACGCGAGGATCTTCGGCGCGGAATTCGAGGAGGTAAATTTTACCACCGGGTTTGAGGGCGGAGTGGATGGATTGGAGCATCTCGGCGGGATGGGAGAACTCATGATAAGCATCGACGAAGAGAACGGCATCAATGGAGTTTTCGGGGAGTTTGATCGAATCGATGGTTCCAAGGTGAGTCTGGACGTTGGTGATTTCGCGCTTGGCGGCCTCGACTTTAAGGTAGTCGAGCATTTCCTGTTGGATATCTACCGCGATGACTTTGCCTTTGGGAACAAGGGGGGCGATTCGGAAACTGTAGTATCCGGAGCCGGCGCCGATATCGGCGATGATTGCATCAGGAGCGAGATCGAGTAGGGCGATGGCTTGGGAGGGGGCCTCTTCTTTTTCGCGGTCGCTGCGTTCCAGCCAGCGTATCGCCGGGTGTCCCATAACTTGCGCGATTTCGCGGCCCATGAAGAATTTACCGATTCCGGCTGGTGAGGCTGGGGCAGTGGTGTAGGGAGGGATTTCGAGGGTTTGATTTTTGGGAGAATTCGGTTCGGGGATGACCTTCTCAGTCTTTCCAGTGATGACTTTTTCGGTTTTATTCTGGACGATCATCATGGGGATGAGCGTGATCGCGAGGAGGATGAGGGGGATGAGGATGAGGTAGCGGGATTTCATGGGTTGGGTTGGTGAGCTTTTTTTAATAAACGAAAGTTATGTGACGTAATAGTTTGACCGTTTGGAAAGCCAACATTAAGTTTTTGCCAATAGCCGTCGGACATCGGCACGGAATTTGTGGCTAAAGATTCATCAATAAAAGTCGGGAAATTCGAGGGATTCAGCTGGATACGCTGTGAGGGCAAGGGTTCTTTTATGAATAGCTTGGCGGTGAAGGAATTTGGCGATGCGCGAATTCGAGCGGGAGTGCCGAGGTTGGTGATCGATTTGGAGGAATGCACGGGAATGGATTCAACCTTTATGGGGACTTTGGCGGGAATGGCTGCGAAGATTACAAAATACGGTGGAAAGCTGCAAGTTACATCAGCAAGTGAGAAAAGCTGTAATTCGCTGGAGGATTTAGGTTTGGATTTTTTGATGGAGATCAATCCGGTGGATCAGGAGTGGAATGGATTGGAGAGCAAGGTAAGAGATTTGTTAAAGCTAAAAGTGGCAGGGACCAAGGCCGGAACGGTGCTGCACACAAAACATGTTTTAGAGGCGCACGAGATTTTATCACGGGCGAATGAGAGTAATGAGAAGAAATTTTCTGGCGTGGTAAAATTGCTAGAAGATGAGTTGGCGGAGAAAACCGGACAATCTAGCTGATGGATATTATTCAGTATCTGTGGCTGGCATTACTTGGCGTTTCCGCGCTACTGGCGGGTGCTCTTATTCTCGCTCTCGCAAATCAACGAAGGCGCGCCAAGCGTCTCAAGCAAGTTTTACAAGCTCTCTCAGGTGAAGAGGAGCGTATGTTTCATTTCCTACACGATCTGGGAATTTCGATTGGAAAGGAACCAACCGATGGAGCCTTGTCACGGACGATCGTCGAGGGGATTGTAGATGTGGTGGGTGCAACCGGCGGGGTGATTTATTATCCAACCAGCGATCTGAAATTTTTGGTTCCTGCGTATGTTTCGGAGAAATGCCCTCCTTTGATCCGTTTATCTGAAAAAATCTTGGATGATGCAAAGCAGGACGAGCGAGTGATCGTGAGTCATTTGAATTTGGACAGGACTAAAATGGGCGAGGGTTTATTGGGGCGTGCTTACGGTTCTGCGGAAGCGATCCATATCGAAGACCTCTGCGAGTATGGAGTGTTGGGAATGTATGTTCGGCAGGAAGTGCCCAATGTTTCGGTGATGATTTCCCCGCTGCGATACGCAGGACAGGAAATCGGGGTGTTGGCGGTAGCGAAGTTGAAAAGCGATGGTAATTTTTCGGTGAATGATTTTGCGGTGTTCCGTTCGGTTGCTGAGCAATCGGCTTTTGCGATCGGGAACGCGCGGATTCATCGTGAGGCAAGTGCGAAGCGGGCGATCGAAGGAGAATTGCACAACGCCCGCGAGGTGCAGCGGGTGTTGTTGCCTCAGGAGGATCCTAAGGTGAAAGGGTTTCGAGTTCACGGGATCAATTTGGCAGCTCGGATTATCAGTGGGGATTATTACGATTACATTGAATTGAAAGATGGGAAGCTCGGTGTGGTGGTGGCGGATGTTTCTGGTAAAGGCGTGGCGGCAGGTTTGTTGATGGCGATGTGTCGGAGCTTATTGCGCGCTGTGGCGCTGAGTGATGACTCGCCGAGTAAAGTACTGGCTGCAGTGAACCGGTATTTGTTTCCCGATATCCGTGAGGACATGTTTATCAGTTTGAATTACGGAGTATTGGATCCAGAGGCGGGTCGGATGGTGTTTACAAGAGCGGGACATGATCCGGCTTTGGTATTTCGTAAAGCGACAGGGTTAGTGGTAAGCCTGCGCCCAAAAGGTTTAGCTCTCGGGATCGATCAAGGAGATGTGTTCGAACGCGTGACGGAAGATTGTGTGATAGAGATGGAATCTGGCGATTGTGTGTTGTTTTTCACCGACGGCGTGAAGGAAGCGATGAATGCCAACGAAGAGGAATTCGGCATGGAGCGGTTATCGAAAGTGTTCAGTGACTCAGCCGCACTCGGCGCGGAGATCGTGGTGAAACGCGTGCAAGAAGCTGTGGAAAAATATTCCGGCGAGGGTGCGCAGATGGATGATGTGACAATCGTGGCGATTGAGAAAAGGTGAGGATTTTGGAGGGTATTTTGTGGATTGTCAGGAATGCTGAGGTGAGGTAGGGTGGAGTATGGATTTGAAATCAAAACCTGTCTCGAAATTTTCGGATAATCCGCTGGCGCTTGCGATTCTTCGTGAAGGATTAGCGATACAAGATCGTTTTTCTGCTGAGCCGATCTATTCCAAAACTGGCAAAGGTTTTTTGAAAAGCGTTGGGGTGGAGGAAATACGGGTAGCAAAAAAATCAGAGAAAAAATCTTAAGATGTGCGTTCGAAAATGGATCGAAGGGGTCTCTTGGGAAATGGTGGTTTGGCAGAATGAACAGTTGTGTCAGTCCAAACATGCGCACCACGGTCCGACGAGCGATGGCTAGGATACTTGTAAAAAATTTATGGTCAGTTAATCAGGATTCCGAGATGACTCTTTTCGAGTTGGTAGATTTTTGTCGTCGCAGTCATCGAATGGCTCCGTTCACTAACTACAACGGTAATACTTTTGCTGCTATTGTGAGGGCCTTGATTATCGAGCTCAATCTTCCTGCAACTCAGTCAGCTTTAGGTCGCAGCCTTGCGGGACATATCGTGGCAGGAGTTGCTGGCGAAGATGAGCTTAAAGCATTTGAGGAGTTTTGTAAGGGTCTTGAGTGATCTGGATTTGAGATTGTGGGTGAATGAAATTGGGTTGATGGTCTGGCTATGGATGCGAACAAAAAAATGGGAGAGTTGGTGGCGGAGATGCCGGGGGCACGGCGGGCGTTGTTTGCTAAATATCATCTCGGTGGATGCCAGAGTTGTGCCTTTGATGAGGAGGAAACTTTGGCGGAACTTTGCAATCGGGCGGAGCTGGATGCGGATGAGGTGTTGGCGCATTTGCTAAGCAGTCATGAGCATGATTTAGCAATGCTGATTTCTCCCGCCGAAGTGGCTCAGAAAATCGTTGAAGTGACATTCGTCGATGTCAGAACACGCGAGGAGTTCGAGGCGGTGAAGATCGAGGGCGCGGAATTTTTCACACAGGAGCTTCAGGAAAAACTTTTCAGGGAAAAGCCATCAGGCTTGGTCGTGCTTTATGATCACACAGGCAAATATGTATTAGATCAGGTGGCTTGGTTCAGAGGACACGGAATGCAAAATACTTTCGGGATGAAAGGCGGAATCGATGCATGGAGCCAGGAAGTTGATCCAAAAGTGATGAGATACCGGGTGGAGGTTTGAAAATTCAAAATTCAAAATTCAAATTTCAAGGAAGAGGAAGCTGTTCAGAGGCGGAACATGTGTTTAGGACGGCGACCGAAGATCGCCGCTACATGGGTGGTAATGGCTGTTCGGAGATTTCCCAGTCTTCGTTTTTTTCAATGAAGGTTTTCATTGCCCAATCGTGAGGGAAGAGGGCGACTAGCCAGCCGTTGGAATCTCGGGAGAGGACGGTTCCAAGGGAGAGGGAGGGTCGAGCTTCAGGGGCGAGGGGATCGCCTTGTTTGGGTTTGAGCCAGCGGGCGATGGACCAGTCGGCCGATTCGATGCGAGTTTCGGCGGCATACTCGCCTTCGAGTCGGTGTTGCAAAACTTCAAATTGAAGAGGGCCGACCGCACCGAGGAGGACGCTGGATGAGGAAGCTGGCGCGTCTAACAAAGTGAACTCGGAAGCGACCCCCTCTTTAAGGAGTTGTTCGAGACCGCTCTGGAAACGTTTGTATTTTGCCGTGGATTTGTTGGTGAGGTAGGAGAAGCACTCGGGAGCGAAGCGAGGGATTTCGTCTAATTTGACCCCGGAGGATGAGGCGAGAGTGTCGCCGATTAGAAGATCGTAGTTTCCGACGAGTCCGACGACATCGCCAGCGTAGGCGTCATCGACAGTTTCGCGCTCGCGGGCGAAGAGTCGCTGAGAGTTGGCGAGGCGGATCGTTTCGCCGGTGCGGGTGTTGATGACGTTCATGTCGCGCTCGAACTGTCCGGAGACAATGCGGATGAATGCGATACGATCCCGATGTTTCGGATTCATGTTCGCTTGGATTTTGAAAACGAAGGCGGAAAACTCTCTGGAAGCAGGATCAATCGTTTGAGCTCCCGTGACGCGAGGAAGTGGAGGAGGAGATAGTTCCAAGAAACGGTCTAACAGAAGTTGCACGCCAAAGTTGTTTGCGGCGGAGCCGAAGAACACGGGAGTGAGTTTCCCAGCGAGGACTTGTTTGATATCGAAATCCGCACCTGCGCCTTCTAATAAGTCGAGTTCATCACAGACTTGGTTATAGGTGATTTCATCGATGGCGTTTTTGACCGATTCGTCCTCGATTCCTGTGACGTTGACCGGGGCGCGGAACGCACCGTGGGCGGTACGTTCGAAGAGATGGACGATTTTGTTTTCCCTGTCGTAAACGCCTTTGAAACGAGGCCCATCGCCGAGCGGCCAGTTAACGGGAAAGGCATGGATGCCGAGAACGGATTCGAGTTCATCGAGTAGGTCGAGGATGGGTCGGGCCGGACGATCTAGCTTGTTCATAAATGTGAAAATCGGCACGCCACGGCGGCGGCAGACTTCGAAAAGCTTGCGGGTTTGGGATTCGATACCTTTGCCAGCATCGACCACCATGACCGCGGCATCGACGGCAGTGAGCACGCGGTAGGTGTCCTCAGAGAAATCTTTGTGACCGGGGGTGTCTAGGATGTTGACGACGCAGTCCTTGTATTCGAACTGCAGGACGGTGGAAGAAACCGATATGCCGCGTTGTTTTTCGAGTTCCATCCAGTCGGAGGTGGTGGCACGTTGGTTTTTTTTGGCAGTGACCGAGCCAGCAAGGTGGAGGGCACCGCCATAAAGGAGAAATTTTTCCGTAAGTGTGGTTTTTCCGGCATCTGGGTGGGAAATGATGGCAAAAGAGCGCCTGCGGGAGACTTCTTTTTGGAGAGTTGAGTCTGGGGATGCGAAGGAAGAAAGCGACATGCGGGCGGGGAACTTCAAATGTTCGACCCGAAACATCAACTATAATGAGGGCATACAAAGCCTTAAAATAAGGATTTCCTGCCAAAATAGCTGAAAATCCACCCAAGAAATCTAGATTGCCAAGGGAGCTGATTCTGGCTAGTTTTCGCGCCCGCCGCCGATTTCCGAGTGAGTTGAGGTGGGAATAACAAAAATCAACATTTTGGGATTTCTTGATAGCATCAAGCGCTGGCAGCTAGCCAAAAAGGGCTTTTCCGCAGGGAAAAAGCGGCGGGTGCATAGTGAGAACGCGACACTTCAGGCATTAGAGTCGAGTATCTGGATCAGACTTGCTTTGTATGTGTTTTTTGTAATTGGCACAATGGCACTGGTGGTTAAAGCCTCCCCAGATGCGACATTTGCTAGTCTTCCCTTCCAAGGGATGTTTTATGCCTTGGTATTGGCAGTGAGTGCGGTGGCGATGTTTCATATAGGGGCACCTAGCATTTGTCGGAATAGTAGTCGGGTGTTGTTGGTTTTTGGTGGGATCATGTGCCATTTGTTGCTGTTTAGATTAGTGATGGGCTTGGCGGATAGCGGAACCATTTCTGAAAACTATCGCTATTTATTCGTGCCCTGTGCATTGGCTCCCATGTTTCATGGAATTCTATTGGGTCGTACGGCAGGTAGTTTCTCCGCCATCTATGTCAGTCTGATCGGTTCGATGATGGTTCCGTCCGAGGATGTGATCAATTATATCATCGTAAGTTTGGTGGCGGGGATGACGGCCGTGGTGTGCGTGTTACAGGTTAGAAAACGTATTCAGTTGCTCAGGGCAGGGATTTATGTGGGAGCAGTTATGGTGCTTTTAGCGCTGGTCTTGGGCCGATTGGATGTGATGGCGGTCTTTGGTCCGGAATCGATGGATCGCTTGCAAATTTTAGGAACGGGCAGCGCGATAGCGTTCGCAACTGCTCTGACAGTGGCGATGATTGTCAGTGGCTTGTTGCCATTATTTGAGTTAATGTTCAATCTTATCACCGATATCAGTTGGCTTGAGTTGAGTGATTTGAATCACAAGCTACTTAAGCAAATGCAATTAGAAGCACCTGGTACGTTTCATCACAGTTTGGTGGTGGCTGCATTGGCGGAGGCGGCGGCGGAAAAAATTGGTGCAAACGCACCCATGTGCCGAGTGTGTGCCTACTTTCATGATGTCGGTAAACTCAACAAACCGAGTTATTTCATCGAGAACCAACACGATGGGTCAGAAAATCCACATGACGCACTGACTCCGACGATGAGCGGATTGGTTATCATTGCGCATGTGAAAGACGGCATTGATCTTGCTGTGAAGCATAAGCTCAATACGCGTATCATTCAGGTGATTCAGGAACATCACGGGGATTCATTGGTTTACTACTTTTATCGCAAAGCGCAGGAGCAGAAAAAAGCGGAGAAGGAAAAAGTTGATAAAAAGCTGGGTAATGAAGAGGACTTGCCGAAAGTTGTCGAAAAAAATTTCCGTTATCCTGGGCCGTGTCCCAGTACGAAAGAAAGCGGAATTATTTGTTTAGCTGATACCATAGAGAGCGCGTCACGGAGTTTGAGTAAACCTACGCCTGCGAAGATTCGCGCATTAGTGGATGAACTAGTGAGTACGAAAATTCAAGATGGTCAGTTAGATCTATGTCCGCTTACCATGGGAGAGCTTGCTTTAGTCAAAGAGAGCTTCACCAATACGCTACGCAGCATGTTGCATAGTCGCATCGACTATCAAAAGCCGGCGGAGGATCGCAGTAGTCTTACCAGGCGTTCGAGAACTCGTGAGAGCGATTATGAGGATAGTCGTCCAACTAGGATTATTGAACCTATTAACTGAAGGTTTTTTCAAATATGGCACTGGAAATCATCATAGGAAACCATCAGGAAGCGATCGATATTCCAGTTTCGTGGCTCACTGCGTTGGAGGATGTGGGTATTGAGGCGGCGGCGATGGCGCTTGAAGTTTCTTTAGATCAAGGTAATTCATTACGACACCTTGCAACTCTGGAAGTGGCGCTGGTTGATGATGAAACGAGTGAACGGGTTCATATGGATTTCATGCAAATCGAAGGGCCGACGGATGTCATTACTTTTCATCATGGTGAAATCGTGATCGGAACCGAAGTTGCAAAACGCCAGGCCGAGGAATACGGCGAGCCTTTCGGGCG
>JBILAN010000150.1:0-2668 GCA_044354135.1 Luteolibacter sp. | reverse complement strand
ATACCGAATTCCAGAAATCGCTCAAAGGCGTGAAAATCTCCCTGATCGCGGTCGATGAAGCGCATTGCATTTCCGAATGGGGCCATAATTTCCGACCCGATTACCTCAAGCTCGCCTCGATTTTCCGGAAACTCCGCGTCAGCAGAATCCTCGCACTCACCGCCACCGCGACACCGAAAGTCGAAACCGATATCCGCCGCCAGTTCCGCATCGCCAAAAAAGACGTGGTGAAGCTGAGTTTTCATCGATCCAACCTCGATTTGCGCATCACGCCGTGTTCGGCGGAAAATCGAAAATCGATTTTGTTAGATAAAGTCCAGGCTTCCGCCAAACCTGCGATCATCTACGTCACCCGGCAGGAAACCTCTGAGGAAATCGCCACGTTTCTCAGCAAGCAAAAGCTAAACGCGCGCGCCTATCATGCGGGACTTCGATCCGAGCTTCGGCGGGAAATCCAAGAAGAGTTCATGGGTGGAGCCATTGATATCGTGGTCGCAACGATCGCTTTCGGGATGGGTGTGGATAAATCCGACATCCGTGCGGTGTTTCATTACAATCTCCCGAAAAGCCTCGAAGGTTACACGCAAGAAATTGGTCGTGCTGGACGGGACGGACAACCCGCTATCTGTGATCTTCTCGCATGTGCGGATGACCAGACCGTGCTGGAAAATTTCATCTACTCAGATATCCCAAGCGAGCAGGCAGTGCGTAATCTGTTAGAAAGGGTGCTGCGTTTGGGTGAGCGCTTCGATGTCTCGATCTACGAACTCGCCTCCACCTGTGATATCCGCCAAACCGTAATCGAAACCATTTTCACCTATCTGGAAATGGATGGAGTTTTGGAAGTCGGCGGAAAAAGCTTTGATACGTATCGGGTGAAATTGCTGCGTCCATTGAAAGCGTTGCTGGCGGGTCGGAAACCGAAAGAACGCAAACAGCTTGAACATCTCTTCTCCCCGCTTGACGCAGAGTGGAAATGGCTTTCGGTAAAAATCCCCGATGTCGCAGCCGAGCTCGGCATTTCTTCTGATAAACTCCGTGAGCTTATTTCTGAACTCGAAACCGGCGGTGATATCGCTCTGAAAAAGTCGGGTTGGAGGCAGGCTTATCGATTGAAAAAATCCGATGCCGATCCGAAATCCATTTCCGCGGAAATGGCTATAAAACTTCAGGAACGCGAAACCCGCGAGCTGTCTCGTCTCGACCAAGTCCTGAAGCTCGCGCAAGGAAAGTGCTGCCTCACCCAAGCCCTGCTCACCCATTTTGGAGAGAAAATGGACGAACCCTGCGGTCATTGCGATCGCTGCCGTGGAATCGCCCCAGTGAAGCTCAAGCGCGCCAAGCCCCGCAAGATCACCCAATCCGAACACACGCAAATCCTAGCTCTACTCGAAGAAAAGCATGCCGCACTCGGCACCCCCCGCCAGCTCGCCCGTTTTCTCTGCGGTATGTCCAGCCCCGCTAGCATGCGCGCTAGGCTTTACAAAAACGATGCCTACGGCCTCCTCTCCAGCCTACCCTTTACTGAGGTGGAGATTTTCGCCGAGAGCTTGTTTTGAAATACCGCCGGAGGCTCTGGACTGCTGCGGTGATCCGCAGCTCTGAGGTGGATGGTGTGGAACGGAGAAAACTGGTTGTAACCCTTTACTCCGGTAATCGACACATCGCGCAAAAGCTGGGAATGATCCCAGCAGTCCAAGGCCTGCGGCGCAAAAATCCCACCTTGTTTTGATTGCGGGCTGCCCTTTGCTGCTTCATTTTCCATTCATGTGGATTTCCAAATTTGATTTCGAAGACATCCGTTACGAGACCAGCGAAGACGGTGCGATTGCCAAGATCACCATCAATCGCCCCGAGGTGCGTAACGCATTCCGACCCAAAACCGTTACGGAAATGCTGCGTGCCTTCGACATGGCGCACGAAGACCCACAGGTCGGTGTGATCATTCTCACTGGCGAAGGCGATCTCGCGTTCTGCTCGGGCGGCGACCAACGGGTTCGTGGCCACGCCGGCTACGTCGGCAACGACGGCATCCCGCGCCTCAATGTTTTGGATCTTCAGAAAAAAATCCGCGCGTTGCCCAAGCCAGTCGTCGCGATGGTCGCCGGCTACGCCATCGGTGGTGGACATGTCTTGCACATCGTTTGTGATCTCACCATTGCCGCCGACAACGCCCGCTTCGGCCAGACTGGCCCGAAGGTCGGAAGTTTTGATGGTGGACTTGGTTCAAGTTACCTCGCCCGCATCGTCGGTCAGAAAAAAGCTCGGGAAATTTGGTATCTCTGCCGCCAATACGACGCCCAACAAGCCCTCGACATGGGCTTGGTCAACACCGTCGTGCCACTCGCCGAACTCGAAACCGAGACGGTGAAATGGTGCCGCGAAATGCTCGCTCACTCCCCTCTCGCCCTGCGCTGCTTGAAATCCGCTCTTAATGCCGACTGCGATGGTCAGATGGGTCTGTTAGATTTAGCCGGCAACGCGACCCTGCTCTACTACATGTCCGAAGAAGGCCGGGAAGGCAAAGAAGCGTTCCTTGAAAAACGCCAACCAGATTTCTCGAAATTTCCGCGGGTTCCGTGAGTATGTGAGTATGCATCCTTGACATAAAGCAATAAATACGTATTTATTGCTTTATGAAAACAACCGTGGATTTACCTGACCCTAT
>JBILAN010000032.1:0-27923 GCA_044354135.1 Luteolibacter sp. | reverse complement strand
AAATTTAAATTCATATTTTTCAAAGAATCCGCTCCCTTTCTCCTTCTTCCTCCCTCCCTCATTTTTAGAAAAAGCCCGAATCATCCTCGGCATTATAAGAGTTATCAGCCCATTTTAGAGTTTTGATTCTGGGTGCTTGCGCCCGAGCTGGGGATACTTTAGAAAACCGTAGTAATTATGGCTGCAGGATACACCGAAGACGACATCAAGAGTTTGGACTGGCGCGAGCACATTCGGCTCCGCCCGGGAATGTATATCGGAAAATTGGGAGACGGCTCCGCGCCTGAGGACGGGATTTACATTCTTCTCAAAGAAGCCGTGGATAACTCGATCGATGAACACATCATGGGTCATGGCAAAGAAGTGAAGATCGAGATCGACGAAGAAGGCCGGGTTGAGGTGCGCGATTTTGGACGCGGGATTCCGCTCGGAAAACTTTTCGACTGCGCCGCACAGATCAACACGGGTGCGAAGTATGACAGTGAGGCGTTTAAAAAATCCGTGGGTTTGAACGGGGTCGGTATCAAGGCGGTAAATGCCTTATCGTCCTTTTTTGAAATCCAATCCTGGCGCGAAGGTGAAACCAAAGCCCTAGAGTTTTCCAAAGGTCAACTGACCGTGGATATGAAAAAACCACGTAAGGACGGTGGTCTTAACGGGACACGCTTGGCATTTGATATCGATCGCTCGATTTTCCCCGCGAAAACCCGTTACCGTGATGCGTTCGTGGAAAAGATGTGTCGGTATTATTCCTACCTCAACCCGGCGCTCACGGTGGTTTTCAATGATAAGAAATTTCGATCCAAGGATGGTCTGTTAGATTTGTTGCGTGAGGAAATGGAAACCGAGGCGCTTTATCCGCCTATCCATCTTGTAGGTAAAGATATTGAAATCGCGTTCACTCATAGTGCGGAGAGCACGGAGGATTATTATACCTTTGTAAACGGGCAGAACACTTCGCAAGGCGGGACGCACTTGGCTGCTTTCCGCGAGGCTCTGGTTCAGGTGATTCGTGGGTTTTACAAAAAACAATACGATCCATCAGACATTCGAGCAGGTATCGAAGCCGCGATTTGCGTGCGCATCATCGAACCGGTATTTGAATCACAAACGAAGACGAAGTTGGGCTCCGCAACCATCTCTCCAGAAGGTGAGTCTTTAAGAACATTTATAGGTAATTTCCTCAAATCATCATTGGATAATTATCTTCACAAGCACCCACAAGTTGCCGAAGCGATCCAGAAACGCATCCTCGCTGCCGAGCGTGAGCGGAAGGATTTGAAAGGGATTCAGAAAATTGCACGCGAACGAGCACGTCAGGCAAAGGTGCATAACAAGAAACTGCGCGATTGCCGGGTGCGTTTCGACTCCAAGCACAAGCGCCGCGAAGAGAGCACTTTGTTTATCACCGAGGGCGACTCCGCATCGGGTTCCATCACCAAGAGTCGTGATGTCGAAACTCAGGCGGTTTTCTCACTCCGTGGTAAACCCCTGAACACATATGGCTTGCCGCGTAAGATCGTTTACGAAAATGAGGAGTTCGCTTTATTGCAGGCAGCATTGAACATTGAGGATGGGATTGAAGCTCTGCGTTACAACAAAGTCGTCATCGCAACCGACGCCGATGTTGATGGTATGCACATCCGCTTGTTGTTGCTGACCTTCTTCCTGCAGTTTTTCCCTGAGATGATTCGCGATGGCCACCTTTACATTTTGCAAACGCCCTTGTTCCGCGTGCGCAGCAAAAAGGAAACGATCTATTGCTATGATGAAGATTCACGCGTGAAAGCGATCGCTAAACTCGGCAAGAATGCCGAGATCACTCGATTCAAAGGGCTCGGAGAAATTTCACCCGACGAATTCAAATTCATGATCGGCCCCGACATGCGCTTGGATCCTGTCGAGTATGAAGAAGGCAAAGGCGTGAAAGAATTGTTGGCCTTCTATATGGGTAAAAACACCCCGAGTCGTCAGGAATACATCATCGAGAATTTGAGAGAGGACGTGGACAGGCAGGTTGCGTAATAACTTTTGGCAACCAGTCTAAAGTTCATGCAGTAGAATGTATTCTGTGGAATTCACTTCACGGCATCGTCCAGAGGAATTCCTCCGTTAGCCAGTTGTTGCTCATACCATACGTGGTATGGACGTTCTTTGGAGAGCGGTGTATCTTCATTCACCATCAGCGATCTCGTTTCGTTCCAGAACTTCTCGTAAGCACTGAGCAATTTTGCGACGATTTCGGGATGCTCTGCTGCGATGTTTTTCTTCTGAGTCGGATCGGTCTCCATGTTGTAGAGCTCCTCTTTTCCGACCAAGCGATATTTCGAATTTCGAACCGAAAAGTTCTTCCACTTGAAATCATCGGGATTTGCTCCTTTTGGCCAACGAGCAGAGTGATCAAATAGCATCCGATCAGGCCACTCGGCGTTTTCCTCTTTAGCAAGCGGCCAAAAGCTCCGGCCTTCGACTTGTTTGTCTGGGAGCGATGCACCGGCGATTTCCGCTAGGGTCGGCAGAAGATCGATATGCGCGACCACTTGGTTCACTGTTTTCCCTGCTTTTATTTTTCCATCCCAGCGGATGAAAAACGGAACCCGCGCACCACCCTCGTCCAATGAGCCTTTGTATCCTTTCATCCCGGCATTGTAGCCCTTGATTTCGATTTCTCCGTCTTTTCCTAACACTTTTCCTTCATTGCCGACGTTGCCAGCCATGCCGTTATCGCTCATAAAAATGACGATTGTTTCCTTCCAAAGATCCCACTCATCCATTTTTAACATGAGCTTACCGAGATTTTCATCGATGTTCTCGATCATTCCGAAAAACCCTGCGGATGGATTATCGAATCCCATGTCGAGGAATCGTTTCTTGGATTCATCGGGTGCGATGTAAGGAGAGTGCGGAGCGTTTGTTGCGATGTAGGCGAAGAAGGGTTCCTTGCCATTTTTCATTTTGCCTATCCAAGCGGTTGCCTTAGAAAAAAACACATCGGTGCAAAAGCCCTTGGTTTTTACAAATCGTCCGTTGTGGCGGATGACCGGATCGAAATATTTGTTTCTAGGCACATCCGCGCAGGAACTGTCATACGCTTGTCCAATTCCGCCAGCACCATGAATGAAGGTTTCCTCGAATCCGCGTTTCTCGGGTTGGTAATCCGCCTCATCGCCAAGATGCCATTTCCCGAATATACCGCTGTGGTAGCCGACTTTTGCAAGCACTTGCGGCAAGGTGACGGCATCGAGGGTTAGTCGCTCGCGTTCAAGAATGGTGTGTGTGATTCCGTTTTTCATCGGATGCCGACCCGTCATCAGCGCGGAACGTGTTGGGGAACAGGTTGGACTTACGAGAAAACGATCAAAGGCTGTGCCTGTTTTACGCAGCTTGTCCATGTTGGGTGTTCTGAGCCACGAAGTGCCGTTTGCGCCGACGGCGGGATATCCCTGATCATCAGTGATGATGAGAATGATGTTGGGGGCCTTTGCTGAAACCAGCCCAGTGAGGAAAAGCGAAAGAAGTAGCCATTTCATAATCTGCCTACGCTTTCGGGTTTGTGTTTATTGCACAAGGTTCTAATTCGGGGGAGATCCAGAAAATGGTCTGAGGGTTCCTAATGTCTTTGCGATCAAAATCGAGTCCCCTGATTCAGAGCGTCGATGACTTCGCCATTTGGATGGATGAAACGATATGAATGTCTCAAGCAATCATTGAGGTAATCCTTAGCAGCAGAGACTGCGCTCGGTAAATCTTTCCCATTCGCGAGATTGGCGGCAATGGCGGCGGCCAAGGTGCAGCCGGTGCCGTGCGAGGCTTTGACATCGAGGCGAGGGGAAGTGAAGCGATGTTCTTTTTTGCCATCGTATAAAAGATCGATGCAGTCTTTAGCGTTGAGATGACCGCCTTTGATCAAGGTCGAGCAAGTGTATTTTTCTGTTAGAAATTTTGCGGCGCGGCTCATTGCATCGACGGATGGGATGGTTTCTCCAAGCAAGGTTTCTGCTTCGGGAAGATTCGGGGTGATGAGATGGGCGAGGGGAAAAAGTTGTTCGCGGTAAGCTGCGATGGCGTCTGTTTCGATCAAGCTTGCGCCGGTTGAGGCGATCATCACGGGATCGATGACGAGTTTGATGTGTGGATGGCTTTTGAAAATTTCTGCAACGCAAGAAACGTGTTTAGCGGAACCGAGCATGCCGGTTTTGACGACGGTGAGAGGAAATGAATCCAGCATCAGCAGAATCTGATCTTGCAACATGGAAGGATCCACGGGATCGACCCTGCGGACGATGTTGGCAGTTTCAGAAACGATGCAGGTGACAGCCGTCAGGCCGTGGAGGCCGAAGTGTTGGAAGGTTTTCAGATCGGCTTGCAAGCCCGCACCGGCTGAACAATCGGAACCGGCGATCGTTAGGATCGCTCGAATGATTTCGGGGGATGGTTCAATTTGATTCATTGCTTCTTGATTCTTTGCCTGCGACTTCCAATGGTTTCCACATGCAAGATGACATCAAGGAATTTCACCAGCTTCGTGTGAAGGTGGACGATGTTATTTATATGCCGAACTTGGATGCTCCGCCAAATAAGCCACATCCCTTCGTTTATTTCATTTCAATTTTTAACGATTCCTCGATTCCTGTCACGATACGTGCGCGAAAGTGGGTGGTGGTTGAGGATGGCGGTGAAACGACCGTGGTGGAAGGCGAAGGTGTGGTTGGCCAGCAACCCACGATCAAGCCTGGCGAGCATTTTTCCTACAACAGCTATCACGTGATTGGAAAAAGCGCTTTGGTGAATGGGGCCTTCTTTGGGGAAATGACCAATGGGGAATGGATCTTCACACACATCCCCGAGTTCCGATTGAATGTTCCGAAATTGGCGTGATCACGCCTGATCGTTATCTCCTTGGTTTTTGATTTGATCGAGGAAAGAGCTGCGATCTTCCAAGGAATCCCAAACCGCGCGAGTCACATACAATGGGGCTTCCGCTCGTGCGGCGATGGCCAGACAATCCGAGGGGCGGGCATCGAGCTCGATGATTTTTTTCTCCATGATCTCGTTCTCCGCAGTGAGAATCAGGCGGGCGTAGAAAACATCGCCATCGACATCATTGATGATGACTCTTGAAACCTGTGCGCCAAACGCCTGCAGGGTGAGCATGTAGAGATCGTGCGTGAGAGGACGCGGCGCTTTTTGTCCGGTCATCGCGGTATTGATCGAGAGCCCGACTGCGGGATCGATATAGATCAAAATCACTTTCGATCCATCACCCAGGAAAACCGCACAACCTGCTTGGGTGGGAAGAAGGGCAATGATTTCGACGCGAACGAGTTTTGGCATGGTGGGGGAAGAGTGTCTGGATTTATTGACGATTGACGATTGTTGATTTTGGATTTTTGAATGAAGAAAAAGAAGGATGAAGAGTGATCAGTGATCTGCTGCGTGCACGGCTAGGCCAGTAGCTCGATGAAATGTTGATAGACCGTGTGGTTGGGGACGATGCCGGAGAAGCGTTCGGCTTGTGGGCCGATGGCGGATAGCATGGTGGGATCGGAGGTATGGGAGACGCCCGTCCAGCCGATGCCGGTATGGTTTCCGGCGATCTGGCCAAGTAGGCCGTTGGGGTTATCGAGTTGGTCGCTCCATTCGATAATTTCGCCTTTGGTGATGCTCGTGTAGAGGACGGCAGATTCTTCAGCGCTTAGTTTGAAACCGAGTTTTTCTTCGATGAGAGCGGCGAGGGCTTCGGCGGTGTTGGTTTTGGATTTCCCCCAAGTCTGCAAGATAGTCTCATAAGAAGCGGTCATGCGGGTGATCGATTTGAACGCTTCGTTGGATTTTGTGTAATTTTTTCCAGTGCCGTTGAGGCCGGGGTTGGCATTACCGTGATCGCTGGTGACGATGACCAGGATATCACCGCGGTCTGCGGTCATTTCTAACACTTTTTCCAGTGCGTCATCGAACGCGAGCTGATCCCAAAGCAGGCCTGCCGCATCGTTGGCGTGGCATGCGTGATCGACCTTTCCTCCCTCGATCTGCAGGAGAAATTTATCCTCACCATTAAGGAAACGTTTGAGCGCAAACTCCGACATCTCGGCGAGGGTGGGGGTTTTGCTTTTAAGGTCGACGTTGTTGAGTCGATCCACCTCGAAAGGAAGATGGCTGTTGTTGAAAAGGCCGAGGACCTGTTGGCTGTTAGATTTCACAAGAGAATCGCGGTCGAAAAGAACTTCGTAACCGGATTTTTGGTAAGGCGTGATCCAATCCCGGGAATCGACGCGTTGTTTCTGATCGAAAAATTTCAATCCGCCGCCGAGGAGGATATCGACCACGCCGAGGTATTGGGGAGCGATGAGGTGTTCGTCTTGACGGTTTTTGGTGACGGCTGCGAAGCCTGCAGGTGTGGCATGGGTGATGGTGGTGGAGGTTACGAGTCCTGTGCGGTGACCGAGTTTTTTCAGGTGACGGTGGATGGGCGTGGATTCACTGCCATCGGGTCGGACGTTGACGGAATTATTATTGATTTTCATGCCACCGCCCCATGCGGAGGACGCGGCAGCGGAATCGGTGACGTAGGAATCGGCCGAGCTGGTTTCCATGAGGCCGCGGGTGGATTTTGGATCGTTGATCAGCTCCCACCAACGGGTGCCTTTGCCGTGAACGATATGGGAAAAATTTTCCGCCATGGTGAGGACGCCGTGGCTCATGCCGTCGGCCACCATGAACACGACTCCTTTGACTTTACCAGAGCTCTTGTTTTCAGGCTTTTTCTCGCAGCTGCCCAGCAGAGAAGCCATCGCCCCGAGGCTGCCGAGTTTGATTAAATTTCTCCGTCCGATCCCTGATTCAGTCATTTCCAAAGGAACGTAGGGGGGAGGGCCTCATGTTTCAAGGCTGGGGTTATTGAATTCAGACGGAGGAACCACGAAAGGCACGAAACACACGAAACTGCCAATGAAAGCAGGAAAAGCCATGACACCAAAATGTGATGAGAACTAATCAGCCTGAATCGTTCAAATTTCGTGGTTAAGAAAATGAGTTTTCAGGCTCATTTATTAGCGTCCATTGGCGTTCATTCGCGGTAGAAATTCTTTTTGGAGTGATTCCCACGAAGCAATGCTTGCACGGGACCGGCTTGTCCACTACCACATTGCGACTATGAGTAACGAGCCAGACCAGCATATTTCCCTAGGAGACATGTATTCTGATTATTTCCTGGATTATGCCAGTTACGTTATTTTGGAGCGGGCTGTGCCGCATTTGCATGATGGGTTGAAACCGGTGCAGCGGCGGATTTTGCATTCGATGCGTGAACTCGACGACGGTCGCTACAACAAGGTCGCGAACGTGGTGGGAAACACGATGAAATACCATCCGCACGGCGATCAATCGATTGGCGACGCGATGGTGCAGCTCGGGCAGAAAGATCTGATGATCGACACCCAGGGAAACTGGGGGAATACGCTCACGGGCGATGGCGCGGCTGCTCCGCGGTATATTGAGGCGCGTTTGACCAAATTTGCGTTGGATGTGGCGTTCAATCCGAAGACGACCCATTGGTTGCCTTCGTATGACGGACGGAATCAGGAACCGCTGACATTACCGATGAAATTTCCGCTCTTGCTCGCACAGGGTGTGGAGGGGATCGCGGTGGGGTTGGCGTGCAAGATTTTGCCACACAATTTCAATGAACTTATCACAGCTGCGGTGGCTTATTTGCGGAAAGAACCGTTTGAGCTGCTGCCTGATTTTCCAACTGCTGGCATCATGGATGCGAGCGAGTATCGGGATGGCTTGCGGGGTGGAAAGATCCGGGTTCGGGCAAGAATTGATGCTGAGAAAAAAGGCATTCTTCGCATCACGGAAATTCCGTTCGGGACGACGACGGGTGGGTTGATGGATTCGATCGTGGCGGCTGCGGATAAGAACAAGATCAAAATTCAGAAGATCGAGGATAACACCGCAGCGCATGCAGATATTTTGGTTTATTTGCCAGCAGGAGCAGATCCTGAGAATACACGGGATGCGCTATACGCGTTCACCGATTGCGAACTCAGCATTTCACCGAATGCGGGCGTGATCGTGGATGGTAAACCCGCATTTCTCGGAGTGACCGAAATCCTGAAACGCTCCACAGACCTGACCAAAGAGCTGTTGAAGCTGGAACTCGAAATCAAGCTCAGCGAACTCGGCGACAAGTGGCATTTCTCATCTTTGGAGAAAATTTTCATCGAGAAACGCATCTACCGCGATATCGAGGAAGCCGAAACGTGGGAAGCGGTGCTTCAAGCAATCGATAAAGGGCTGAAGCCATATAAAAAATTGCTCAAGCGTGAGGTGACTGAAGAAGATTTGGTCCGTCTAACAGAAATCCGAATCAAACGTATTTCCAAGTTCAACTCCTTCAAAGCCGACGAAGAGATCAAAGCGATCGAGGGTGAAATCGCCGAGGCTGAAAAGAATCTAAAAAACCTGACTCGTTACACGATCCGTTGGTATGAAGAACTTGGGAAGAAATACGGCAAAGAACGCAAGCGCCTGACTGAAATCACTTCTTTCTCAAGAGTGGATAGAACTCAAGTGGTTGCGGCAAGTGAAACGCTGTATCTCGATGCGAAGAACGGTTTCGCAGGGACGGGTCTTAAAAAGGAAGAGCCGTTGGAGAAGTGTTCCACCCTTGATGACGTCATTATCATCTCTGCTGATGGAAAGATGAAGGTAGTCAAAGTCGCCGAGAAGTTTTTCGTCGGGCCCAAGCCGCTGCGCGTTGCGGTTCTGCGCAAGGAAGAGGATTTGATCTACTCGATGATCTATCGCGATGGCAAAGACGGCAATGTGATGGCGAAGCGATTCACCATCGGCGGCATCACGCGCGACAAGGAATACGATCTCACCAAAGGCACTCCGGGCAGCAAGGTCTTGTATTTCAAATGGCACAGCACCAACGAAGAAAGCTCGGCACAGATGTTAATCATACACATGAAATCGGGTCTGCGCCTGCGCAACCTGACTCGTCCGCTGCACTTCGCGGAGTTCGGCATCAAGGCCCGCAGCAGCCAGGGCAACATCGTCACGAAACATCCAATCGAGAAAATCCTCCTCGCCCCGAAAGACTACACGCCTTAGTTTTTAACCGCTAATGAACGCGAATAAACGCTAATCCAATTCTATGAAAGCAATGGTATTCATTCATTCGCGTCCATTCGCGTTCATTCGCGGTTTTATTTTTCAATTATGATCACCATAGGCACCAGAGCGAATCTTCGCATCGTCAGAGAGCAACCGTTCGGGGTTTTTCTGGATGCGGAGAACCTTGGGGAGATTTTGCTGCCACGTGGTGAGTTGCCCACAGAGTGGGTGATTGGTGAGGAGTTGGATGTGTTTATCTATCTCGATTCCGAGGATAGGTTGGTGGCGACTTTGAAAACCCCGCGCGCGATGCCTGGGCAATTCGTCAAACTGCAATGCGTTGCTGTGACCGGGGTAGGGGCGTTCATGGATTGGGGGTTATCGAAAGATCTGCTCGTGCCGTTTCGTGAGCAAAAGACCCGAATGGAGCCGGGAAAAAGTTATTTGGTTAAAGTGTTGGTCGATGAGCAAAGCCAACGCTTGATGGCGACCAATCGTATCGCGCGCCATATCGATATCACCCCAGCGATTTATGAATCGGGTCAGGCTGTGGATCTAACGGTTTATGGCAAGACTCCTATGGGTTACAAGGCCATCATCAATGATGCGCATACGGGCCTGCTATATTCGAACGAGGTGTTTCAGAAACTCTCGCTCGGCGAAAAACTCAAGGGTTGGGTCGCGGCTGTTAGAGGCGATGGGAAAATCGATCTCAGCCTGACGCCTCCGGGTCGCGCACGGGTGGATGATTTGGAAAAACAGATCATCGGCGAACTCGTCGCGCGCGGCGGCTTCTGGGCGCTGACCGATAAAAGCCCGGCGGAGGAAATCTACAATGAACTGGGAGTTTCAAAGCGGACCTTCAAGCAAACGCTCGGAGCGTTGTTGAAGAAGCGATTGATCACGCAGACGGAGACGGGTATTCGCCTCAACTAAGTTTCTTTGAAATATTTCACCGCAGAGACGCAGAGGTCACAGAGGGACGCAGAGAGTAAGAGAAGGGATTTTACCGCAAGGATCGCAGAGAACACATAGACAGAAAATCAAATGAATCATTCATTTCATAATAAGGCCTGGACGCTGCTTGGGTTGATCCTTGGTATTACTGTTTTTGGATGTTCTGAAAAAGTTGAGATTGAGGAGAAGAAGACGGTGGTTGAGGAAGAGGTGAAGGAGGTGGATCCCGTTGAAGCGATCATTGCGGATAAGTTGAGGAGCATTATCATACCACGAATTGATTTTGAAGATAGGACGGTTGAGGAAGCGATTGATTTTATTCGGTTAAGGAGTTCTGAAATTGATCCTCCTCATCCCGATCCTACAATGAGAGGGATGAGTGTGGTGATTCGCCGGCCTAAAAATGTTTCGGCACCAGAGGCCAGCGGTGATGTTAATGATGATCTTCTGGATGATCAGATTACTTCCGCTAGAATTCCGGAACTAAGACTCCGAAATGTTCCCGTCACTACTGCGTTGAGATACATTTGTATCATGACAAATTTGCGGTGCGAGGTGGATGAATGTCTGGTGATTTCTCCGAAAGCGCCCAACACCGCATGGGATGATGTTGGTTCTTTATTAGAGGATAAGGGGGATGCTTCGGTCATTACTACGAAACTTGCCCAGATTCTCATTCCCCGTGTCGATTTTGAAAATAGATCGATATACGAGGCGGTGGATTATCTGCGAATCAAGGCGGCGGAGATTGAGGATCCGAGAGCCATCAACTACGTTCTTCATATCCCAAACGGCATGACCATTCCATACATCGATAAGCTTCAAATGCATGACGCGACCATTGAAGAAATTCTCAAAGAGATCTGCGCAAAGACCGGACTGCGTTATGAAGTGGAGGAATACGCAGTGATTTTGGTTCCGAAGGATTTGAAGTGAACCGGCGGTCTGCGACCCACTTCGGGGTCGGACATTATTAAACATCTTCTTCCCGGGGTGGTCGTCGCGTTGCTCCTCGACCCCGGGCTAAGGTCTTTGATCCCGTTGGGATCATGGGTATGAGAATGATGACCGATTATGGACGCCGGTCGATTCCATGATTCGGATGGCGTTTGTCGTGTCGGAGTGTCAATAGGAAGACCACTTCATCTTCGACCTCATAGAGCAAGTGGTAGGGGAATTTGTGAAAATTAGCGCGACGAAGACCACATGAATCAAAATGATGGCTTCTAGGGTTCTTCGTAATTGAAATCAGTAACGCGTCTAGTTCTATCCAAAAGGCAGAAAGAACGCGCTCGGATAGTTCGGCGTAATGCATCGCGACATCCCGAATATCTTCGGCCAGCTTTGGATGGCGGATGATCTGCATTAGCTATTGCGTCCGCAGGCTTTCCAAAATTCTTCTTCAGATAGACCTTTGACTGTGCCCGACTTCAATTCTTGAAGTCGTTGCAGAGCCTCCTCATCACTGACGTAATGTGGGCTAGGGTCAAAGTCCTCAAGGAGCGATGAAATCAGTTCTGCACGAGCAGGGAGATCAAGCTTTGAGGCCTCTTTTAGCAACTCAGCGACTTGTGACATGTTGAGACAATAGCGAACTTTGAGAAATGTGCCAATGCTGAATTTTTCTGAAGTCCTTAAAGAAGTTGGCTTGATTCAATCTTTTAACAGAAATCCGCATTTCTGCGACCCGCTGCCGGGGTCGGATTTTATATGTTTATCAGATTCCCGGGGTGGTCGTCGCTGCACTCCTCGACCCCGGGCTAAGGTCTTTGATCCCGTTGGGATCTTTGGTATCCAAGCGCGTCTGGAGACACGCGGTCCATTGTGCCACTGAATCAGCGACATGAAAGCCACTTCCAGTCTTGTGTCTTATGTCTCTGAGTCTTCTGTCTTATTCCGATTTACTCCAAAATCTGATTCAGTGATTTACTCGGACGTAACGCCGCAAACGCTTTCTCATCATCCGGCATGTAGTAGCCACCGATGTCGACGGGTTTGCCTTGGACGGCGATGAGTTCGGCGACGATCGTGTCTTCGTTGGCGATGAGTTTTTCGGCGATGGGGGTGAAGATGGCTTTGAGTTCGGGATCGCTGGTTTGTGCGGCGAGTTCTTTGGCCCAGTAGAGGGCGAGGTAGAAGTGGGAGCCGCGGTTGTCGATGGTGCCGAGCTTGCGGCCCGGTGATCTGTCGTTTTCGAGAAACTGGCCGTTGGCGGCGTCGAGGGTTTCGGCCAAAACTTTGGCTTTGGCGTTGTTCTGGGTTTGTGCGAGGTGCTCGAACGATGCGGCGAGGGCGAAGAACTCACCGAGCGAATCCCAGCGGAGGTAGTTTTCCTCGATGAACTGCTCGACGTGTTTCGGTGCGGAACCACCGGCACCGGTTTCGAACAGGCCACCGCCGTTCATGAGTGGAACGATGGAGAGCATTTTCGCGGAGGTGCCGACCTCGAGGATGGGGAAGAGGTCGGTTAGATAATCGCGCAGGACGTTGCCGGTGACGGAAATCGTGTCCAATCCTTTGACGATGCGTTGCAGGGTGATGAGGCATGCGTCGGCTGGCGGTAGGATGGAAATGTCGAGGCCCGCGGTATCGTAATTGGCGAGATAGGTTTTTACCTTGGCGATGATTTGGGCGTCGTGGGCGCGTGCTTCATCGAGCCAGAAAATCGCCGGGGTGTTAGAAATTCTCGCGCGGTTGACGGCGAGTTTCACCCAATCGCGGATCGATGCGTCTTTGGTCTGGCAGGCGCGCCAGATGTCGCCTTTTTCGACCTTGTGTTCGAACAATGCGATTCCGGCAGCATCCGTCACACGAACCGTGCCATCGGCTGGGATTTCAAAAGTTTTGTTGTGAGAGCCGTATTCCTCGGCGGCTTTCGCCATGAGGCCGACGTTTGGGACGGAGCCCATGGTTTGAGGATCGAGCGCGCCGTTTTCGCGGCAGAAATCGATGACGGTTTGATAGATGCCAGCGTAGCAAGAATCTGGAATAACGGCGAGGGTGTCTTGAGATTTTGCAGCGGCGTTCCACATTTGTCCGGAGGTGCGGATCATGGCGGGCATGGAGGCATCGACGATGACGTCCGATGGGACGTGAAGGTTGGTGATGCCTTTGTCGCTATTCACCATGGCGAGCGCCGGGCCGGCTTCGTAAGCTTTGAGGATATCTGCCTCGACCGCGGCTTTTTGATCGGCAGGAAGAGCTTGGATTTTTGAAAGGAGATCGCCGAAGCCGTTATTGAAATCAATATTCAAGGGAGCGAGCGTGGCTACGTGTGTGGCGATGAGGTCTTTGAAGAACACTTTGACCGCATGGCCGAAGATGATGGGGTCGCTGACCTTCATCATGGTGGCTTTCATGTGTAGGGAGAAAAGAACATCAGAGGATTTCGCCTCAGTGATCTGAGTTTCGAGAAAAGCGGTGAGTGCGTTTTTACTTAGAAAAGTGCCGTCCAGAATTTCACCTTCTAACAGCGGTGTGGATTCTTTCAGTATGGTTAAAGATCCATCGTTGCCGATCAGTTCGATTTTGACGTCGGTGGCTTTCGGGAGTGTGACGGATTTTTCGTTAGAAAAGAAATCGCCTTTGCCGTTCATGGAGCCGACGCGGGTTTTGGAGGATTTCGACCACGCACCCATCGAGTGTGGGTGTTTTTTCGCGTAATCTTTGACGGCTTTCGGGGCGCGACGGTCGGAGTTTCCTTCGCGGAGGACTGGGTTCACGGCGGACCCCATCACTCTTGCATATCGAGCGCGGATGTCTTTTTCGGAATCCGTCGATGCCGTTTCTGGGAGATCAGGAATCGGGTAGCCCTTGTCCTGAAGTTCTTTGATCGCGGCTTTGAGTTGGGGGACGGATGCGGAAACGTTGGGAAGCTTGATGATGTTCGCGTCAGGCAGAAGGGTCATTTTTCCGAGTTCAGCGAGGTGATCGGGGACTTGTAGGTCTGCGCTGAGGAGATCGGGAAACTGGGCGAGGATGCGGCCAGCTAACGAAATGTCGCGGGTTTCAACGTTGATTCCGGCAGGTTTGGCGAAGGCCTGAACGATGGGGAGAAGCGAATAGGTGGCAAGAGCTGGGGCTTCGTCGGTCTTGGTGTAGATGATCGTGTTGGACATAGAGCGATTCGTTGGCGCTTTGCATAGGGGAAGGATGTGGGCGGGTCAAGCAGGGGCTGAGATACAAGACCGGAAGACAGAAGACATCAGACTAAAGAGTCATTGAATTGGCGGTTGCCGATTGTGGCTGAAAATGCCAAATTGCTCATATGAAATTTTGGTCTGCGTTCTTTTTGGGTATCTTGATGTTTGAACTTTGCTTCGGAGAAGAAAAGGCGCAGCCAGCTGTGAGCGGAGAAAAACCAGAGGTGTCGGAAGTGAAAGCCAAAGCAGCGGAAGCTCAACCCGAGCAGGCTATACCAGCGGATGCCAAGCCCGAAGACGCTAAACTAGAGGATGGAGAAGCTGGGATTCCTGAGGATTTGGTGGATGATGAACATTTGAAAGAGGAGTTGGGTGTCAATGAGTTCACTGCACCTTCGATTTCCAAACTATTTGATACCCTGCAATTTTTGATGCCATTGCCTTTGGTTGAAACGCAGCGTGTGGTGAACGAGCGTATGCCGTTGGATCGTGCGGATTTGGCGATTGAGTTGGGTTTCCTAATTGCTGACGGTTTCCTCATCGTGCAAGCGGGTCAGATGGATCAGGTGGAGCGTATTGCTACTGAGCTGACACGCTACGGTAAAGCTTTGGGTGCGGGAGATAGAATCAACCGTCATGCGGCTAGTTTGTTAGAGAGTGCAAAAAAACAGGATATCCCTCAGTTGAAAAAAGAGCTTGCTGCGACTCAGAAAGACGTGGAGGCGGAGTTGGTTTCTTTGCGCGATGCGGATCTAGCTCACTTGATTTCTCTCGGTGGTTGGATCCGGGCGCTGGAAGTTTCATCGGTTGCGGTCGATAAACAATTTTCCGCAGAGCGTGCGAACAAGATCATGCGTGAGGATATCGCCGATTATTACACCGAGATCGTCGCTGGCTTGGAGCCAAGAATTTCTGAGCGACCCAACTACATCACAATTCGTGAATTACTTTCTGGCCTGAGAAATGAGATGGTCATTGGTGAAAACGAAGATCCTACTCAAGAGAAGGTTAAAGAAATCAGAGAGCAGGCAGCCAAGCTCGTGAAACTGGCGCTGCAAAGACAAGACTGATTTTATTCAGATCAGTTAGATTTTTACCATTATGGAAAAACAGTCGATCGCGATTTTGGGTTTGGGTATTGTCGGCTCCAGAGTACGCCAGCGATTGGTAAATGACGGATACAAAGTTTCGTGTTGGAGTCGGACCTTTCGTGGTTTGGATGGAGAATTTCAAAGCCCGCAAGAAGCGGTGGCAAAAGCGGATATCGTTTCGATCTATCTTAAAGACGCGCCCATGGTTAGGGAGGTTTTTGGTGCGGCGAAGCAAGCCCTGTGCGAAGGAACTCTGGTGATCAATCACGCGACCATCGATTTACCAACCACGCTGTGGTTGGCGGAGCACTGCGCGGCGAGGAGTTGTGATTTCCTCGATGCGCCTTTCACAGGCAGCAAGGACGCGGCTGCGGCAGGACAACTCCTATATTACATCGGTGGTAGTGAGGAAACGATGCAGAGCGTCTCAGAGTATCTCGCGGTTAGCTCAAAGGCCTGCATGCATTGCGGCGAGATCGGCACGGCAACGGTTACCAAGATCGCTACGAATTTGATTTCTGCCTGCACTCTGCAAGCGATGTGTGAGGCAATGACGATTGCGAAGACTCATGGTGTGAAACCTGAAGTTTTCGCGGAAGCGGCGATCAAAAACGGCTCGGGCTCGCCGTTGATGGCGATGAAATATCCGACCATGCTCAAAGGCGTTTTCGATGCGCATTTTACGATGGCGAACATGCTCAAGGATAGCAAATACGCTCTGGCTCTCGCTGAGTCAGCAGGTGTTAATTTACCGGCAATTTCGGTGGTCTCTCAAAGGATGAACGAACTTTGCGAGCAAGGTATGGCGGATCTGGATTACTCGGCACTGATCAAAGCGTATGAATGATCTGGCAGTATTGGAATTTTCCGGACCTGATGCCGTGCGTTTTCTGAACGGTCAGGTCACTCAGGATGTCAGGAAAGCGATCGCAGGTGATGTCTTGCTGCCCAGCTGTGTGACCGATGCAAAAGGCAAGTTACAATTCAGAATTTGGATTGGAAAAGGCAAGACCGATGACAGTGTGTGGGTCTATTGCTTCAAAGAAATGTTAGAAGACCTTGAAGCGAGGTTGACCCGTTATCTTATCGCCGATGATGTGGAAGTGAAAAATGTGAGTGATGATGTTGTCATCGCCGAAGCTGCGATCCCTCATTCTGATTTGAGCGAACGTGAACGAATCGAAAAAGGAATCCCTCTCTGGGGCGCGGAAATCACTGAAGGTATGCTGCCGCCAGAAGCGGGATTGGATCTCACGGATATTTCCTACAACAAAGGCTGCTACATCGGCCAGGAGGTCATTTCTCGGATCAAAAGCGCAGGTAAGGTGAATCGACGTCTGGTGAAACTGGCGTTCGATGGGGTGGGCGCTCTAGGTGAATTTTCCAATGCAGAAGGAAAAGTCTGTGGGGAGATTACCAGTGTGGAGGGGGAGATTGGTTTGGGATATCTTAAGCGTATTGCGGAGGGGGAGACGGAATTCTGGTTATGCGGGGTGAAGTGCCGGGTGCTTGATTGAATAAATAATCCCCCTTGATGTTTTTTAAAGAACCCTCTTGAATCCGCCCGCCCCACAACCATGGCTTTAATTGTTCAAAAATTTGGCGGAACTTCCGTAGGTTCCATTGATCGCATCCGCAACGTTGCTGCGCGGATGAAGCGGACCCGTGACGAGGGAAATCAAGTCATCGGCGTGGTTTCGGCGATGTCTGGAGTGACCGACAAACTGATCGGAATGGCGAAGGAACTCGGAGAAAATCCCTCAGAGCGTGAATTGGATGTGTTGCTTGCGACTGGTGAGCAGCAATCGATCGCCTTGGTGGCGATGGCTTTGCAGGAATTGGGAGTAGAGGCGGCATCAATCACAGGCAGGCAGGCAGGAATTTTTACCACAGGCAGTCATACTCGGGGTCGGATTTCCAACATGGATCCATCGCTGATGAAGCGGTTTATCGAGGAGGGAAAAACTCTGGTGGTTGCCGGTTTTCAAGGGATCACCGTGGATGGCATGGTTCATACCTTGGGGCGGGGTGGCTCGGATTTGACTGCGATTGCGGTGGCGGCTGCGATGAAAGCCGATGTCTGCCAGATTCTCACCGATGTGGATGGGGTTTATACCTGCGATCCACGGGTGGTGAAAAACGCCCGTAAGTTGCCAGAAATTTCCTATGACGAGATGTTAGAAATGGCATCTTCAGGATCGAAAGTCATGCAATCGCGTTCGGTCGAATTCGCGAAAAAATTCGGTGTAATTTTCGAGGTTAGATCCTCACTTAATGATAACCCAGGAACCCTTGTGTTAGAAGAACATCCCAATATGGAAAACGTCGTCATCCGTGGTATATCGATTGAGCGCTCACAAGCTCGAGTCACCATCTCCGGAATCCCAGATCTTCCCGGTATGTCCGGAAAAATTCTCGGTGTGCTGGCTGATGCGGAAATCAATCTTGATATGATTGTCTCGAACACTTCGAACGATGATTGCCTCTCTCGTCATTCTTTCACCATGCATTCATCCGACCTCGGTAAGGCACAAGCGGCGTTGAAGCCAGTGCTTGCCGAGCTTTCGCCGAATGCAGAGATCCAAACCGAGGCAGGAATCGCCAAACTTTCAGCTGTTGGAATCGGCATGCGTTCACATTCCGGTGTGGCGGCAACCATGTTTAAAGCTCTTGGCGACAAAGGTATCAACATCGGAATGATTTCCACTTCGGAAATCAAAATCGCGGTGACTGTGGATGAGGTGCATATCGAAGATGCGGCTCGCGCGGTGCATGATGCGTTTGGGTTGGATAAGGCTCCTGTTTGATCGCCACTACTGGAGAGCCGTGCCTCTGGCCGGCTTCTTTGCTTGAAATGAAGAGATTTTACCACGCCCCACTTCGCCAAGGCTACGAGGGGCAAGGAGCCGCAAAGCAAATGAGCATTAGCAAATTTCCATTAACAGCGAAGCTGATATGGCTTGGACGGAACGAAGTGTAGTCAAAGGTCGCGGAGGGGCGCAGAGGGATGGGTTGTGAATCCTGACATCTCGATCATAAAATTTTAGCTTTCCAGCGCCAATGGTTATGAAATTCAAAATGCCAAAACCTTTCTATTGGGTTTCAGTGATGTGTATCGCGCTCATAATCATCTTCTCCAACATCGGGTATAGATTCTGGGTTGATTACAATACAGATTGGAGCGAGGTGTTTCAGCAGATGCGTCCGCTTGATTACATGGCAACTGTCGTTCTGCTTGTTCTATATGCAGTGATTAGGTTTGGGGGTAATTCAAAACCATGAAGTGATTTGCTAAGCGTCCCAGTTTGCTTTAGAAAGACGTCCTAACTGCGATGAGCGATGTGAATAAACAACAACAGCGGAAGGAATTGAGGCGGCTCGCGTCGTTGCACCGTGATGAGGATTCCGTGGCTGTGGTGGAAAAATTGGTTGTGCAGTTGGAACGATTTCCGAACGCCCGTATCGTCTCGGCCTACATGGCGATGCCAAGTGAGGTGGATTTGCGGGGACTTTTCGGTCGGATCGACAAGCAATGGGTGTTTCCGCGAGTGAGAGGCGAGGACTTGAAATTTTATCGGGTGAAAAATATCGAAGAGGAGATGCAGCTCGGTGCGTTTGGAATTCTGGAACCCAAAGATGATCTCGAAGAAGTGAGTGTGGATGCAGTGGATGTGTTTCTCTGCCCTGGGCTGGGATTCGATCGTAAGGGCGGTAGGTTGGGTCGGGGTCGGGGGTTTTATGATCGGATGCTCAAACATGCAAAACCAGACGCCGTGAAGATTGGTGTGTGTTTTCCGTTTCAGATCGTGGAAGAAATTGCGTTGGAGTCACACGACGTCCTGATGGATATGGTTGTTGGGTAAATGCTGAAACTTATCATTTTATGAATCGGAACTTTATTAGTCTCATTTTGTTAGGTTTTTCGTTGGCTTACGTTTCCTGCGAGAAACCTGAGACGAAGCCGACTCCGTGAGTGATTGCGCCGCAGGCTCTGGACTGCCGCGGTTCTTATCCGCAGCTCTCAGGGTTGGTGATTTGATGGGGTTGTTACCACGCGAGCGATTCAACGGAGCCGTAATTAAGAGCTGTGAAGAATCACTGCAGTCCAGAGCCTGCGGCGTGAGGATAAAGACTGAGGCGGGACGCCTCTAGAACGACCTGCTGCGATACGCAGCAGCGACTAGAAATCAAATAGATTCATTTGCGGAGAATGCGCTTTTGGGAGGGCGTCTTCTAACTGCGTGGTTTTTGGCTTGGGATGCTTTTCTTTGGACTCAGGTTTGGAGGAGTTCATTTCCAAGTGGGAAAGAATGGATTTGGCGCGCGCGAGGACGGGCTTGGGCAGGCCTGCCAGTCTCGCGACCTGGATGCCGTAGGATTTGTCGGCGGCACCAGGGAGGATTTTGTGGAGGAAGATGATTTCCTCGTTCCATTCGCGGACGGCGACGTTGCAGTTGACCACGGCTTCGCGGGTGTTGGCGAGGTCGGTGAGCTCGTGATAGTGGGTGGCGAAGAGCGTGCGGCATTTGATTTCGTCGTGCAAATGCTCGGCGACCGCCCAGGCGATGGAGAGTCCGTCGAAGGTGGCGGTGCCGCGGCCGATTTCATCGAGAATGACCAGGGATTTTTCGGTGGCGTGGTTGAGGATGAGGGCGGTTTCCGACATCTCGACCATGAACGTGGATTGGCCGCGTGAGAGGTCGTCGGATGCGCCAACGCGGCAGAAGATCCGATCCGAGAGGCCGATGGTCGCGGAGTCAGCCGGGACGTAAGCGCCGATCTGTGCCATCAAAGTGATTAGGGCGAGCTGGCGGATATAGGTGGATTTTCCCGCCATATTGGGTCCTGTTAGAATTTGCAGTCGCGAGGAGTCGGGGAGGAGTTCGGTGTCGTTGGGGACGAACTTGGTATCGGTCAGGGTTTGTTCGAGAACAGGATGGCGACCGTTCTTGATGATGAGTTCGGTGCCTTCGGTGAGGGTGGGGCGGGTGTGGCGGTTGATCTGTGCGGTTTCTGCTAGAGCGCAAAGGGTATCGATGATGGCGATGGTGGATGCGGTTTCTTTCAGCTCGGCGAGGTGGACGACGACCTGTTGGCGGAGTTGGAGGAACAGTTCGTATTCGAGTTGCTTCGAGCGCTCCTCGGCACCGAGTACTTTGTTTTCCATCTCTTTGAGCGCCGGAGTGATGTAGCGCTCAGCGTTCGACATGGTTTGTTTGCGCGTGTAGTCGTCGGGAACTTTGGCGAGCTGAGAGGTGGTGATTTCGATGAAATATCCGAAGACGTTGTTGAACTTGATTTTCAGGGAATCGATTCCCGTGCGTTTGCGTTCGTCTTCCTGGAGACGGGCGATCCAATCTTTTCCGCCGCTTGCTGCGGAGCGGAGTTCATCGAGCTCTGGAGAATAACCGTCGCGGATGATGTTGCCTTCCTTGATGTTGGCAGGTGGTTCGTCGGAGAGGGCGGTTTCGAGGAGGGTGGTGAGTTCGGGAAGAGAATGAAGATGATTGACGATTGATGATTGAGGATTGTTGATTTTTGAATGGAAGAGGGAAGAGAGGTGTTCCTTGAGCGTTGGAATTTGTTGGAGGGAAAGGCTCAGGGATTGGAGGTCGCGGGGGTTGCCGGAGTTTTGGGAGAGACGGGAGGTGGTGCGTTCGATGTCGCGGATGTTTTTGAGGGACTCGCGTATTTTCGAGAGGACGAAAGGCTCGGCGAGGAAGGCGGCGATGGTTTCCTGGCGTTGTTCGAGTTTTTCGATGTCGCGGAGCGGGTGAAGCAACCAATCGCGGAGAAGTCGGCCGCCCATGGGCGTTTGGGTTTTGTCCAAGACTCCTAACAAGGTGTGTGATTTTCCGGCACGGGATTCGACGAGGTCGAGGTTGCGTTGGGAGGCGGAATCGATGAGGACGTGCTGATCGTTTTCTAACAGACGCGGCGGGTTGAGATGCTCGCAGGAACGACGCAGCTGGTGAGTCAGGTAATGCAGCGCGGCGCCTGCAGCGGACGATGCGGCGGGTTTGTCGGCGCAGCCGAAGCCATCGAGCGAGTGGACATTGAAATGGGATTTCAGGAGGTCAACAGCGTGTTCGGGCAGGAACGTATAGCCATCGTAGGGGAGGGCGTGGGGGAAATTTTCCGAGAAATCGCTGATCTGGTGATCGGGGATGAGGAGTTCGGAGGGGGAGATGCGGGCGATTTCGTCGAGCAACTGGGCGGCATCGGGAAACTCGGCGATGATGAACTCGCCGGTGGTGTGATCGATGGCGGCGAGGCCGTAGGATTTCGAGGATTTAGAGAGGGCGGCGAGGTAGTTCGGTCGCTGATCATCAAGCAGGGTGAGGTCGTCGATGGAACCTGCGGTGAGGATGCGGGCGATTTCACGCTCGACCAGCTTTCCGGGAATGGCCTCGGAGGTTTGTTCGGCGATGGCGACCCGTTTCCCAGCTTTCAGTAGGCGGGCTATATAGTTTTGGGCGGCGTGGTAAGGGATGCCGCACATGGGCGTGCCGCCGCGCTTGGTCAGGGCGACCTTGAGGATGGGCGCGGCAGTTTTGGCATCCTCGAAGAACATTTCGTAGAAATCGCCGAGCCGGTAAAACAGAATGATGTCAGCAGGCAGGCTTTTCCTCATCGCGAGGTATTGAGCCATCATGGGTGTGGTTGCGGACATGGAGGTATGCTGGGCATCCAAATTTCAAATTTCAAATTTCAAGTTTCAAAACAGGAAGAAAAGCCCCTGGGGGATGATAGGTATTGTGAAATTTGAATTTTCAAATATCTGGGTTGTCGAAAGGCCGGATGTGGGAATGATGGGGCTGTGAAGGATCAGCGAAAAGTGCGGGATGTGGTGTTTGCGGGGATTGATTTTGAGGGGGCGGGGGCGCAGCGGGGCAAGGAGGATTGGCCGGTGCAGATTGGTATGGCGACTTGGTCGTTGGATAAGGGGCATGGGGATTTTTATGTTTCGTTTTTGGAGCAGGACGGGGAGGTGGATTGGTATGCGAAGAAGATTCACGGGATCGATGTCGGGCATTTATCGGGAGCACCGAGTTTGATTTCGCTGTGGCCAGAGGTGAACGGTCGACTGGGAGGCCAGGCGGTGCCAGTTGCTCATGCGAAAGGCACGGAGAAACGGTTTCTTCGAAAATTTCCCGGCAATCCGTTTGATCCATGGGTCGACACCTTGCTGTTGGCGCGGGCGGCTATGCCAGATCAGAAAAAGCATTCGCTAGGCGCGTTGTGTGAAGAGTTGGGATTGGGTGAGAAGGTGAAGGAATTGGTTCCGGAGCGGGATTGGCACGATGCCTTGTTCGATGCGGTGGCTTCCTTGGTTTTGTTAGAATGGATGGTTCACAAATACGGGCTTCAGGATTTGCCGCTGTGGTCATTGGTTGCACCGAACACGGGGGCGTGGTATCGCTTGCGCAAGGCGATGAGTTAATTTTCATTCGGAAACATCCGTTCTTGAAACTCGCGCCGTGACTGGAAAGGATGGTGCGCGATGACAGAACCCAAATCAAAGCGAACCAGCGGCTCGGTAGCGATGGATGACTACCTTGAGCAGATCCTGCATTTGATCGAGGAGAAGGGTTACGCGCGGGCTGTGGATATTTCGGGTAAGCTCGGGATTTCACAGGCAAGCGTCACCAACATGCTACAGAAGCTCGATGGCGAGGGCTTGGTCAAACATGAGAAATACCGAGGCACCGTGCTGACCGAGGAGGGCTTGCGGATTGCCGGCGCGATCGTCGAGAGGCACCAAACTTTAACCCGTTTTCTGAGGTTGTTCGGACTCGATGAAGACACGATTTACCGCGATGTCGAGGGCATGGAGCATCACGTTTCGAGGCCGACCCTAGAGGTGATTCGCGCCGTAGCGGATGCTTTGGAGGGTAACGACAAGCTACTCAGTGAGGTGAAACGGCGGATTCGCAAGGAATTGGGTCGGTAAGCTAAAAAAGTGAGTTTTTAGCAATTTGTGCATGGCATTTTTGCCGAGTATGGTTCATGGTAATAGATGCGCATAGAAGTTCTGTGCGTAAAAATATTAACCTAAAACTATAAATAATATGCAAACTGCAAACGTCAATTTGCCTGTCACCGTAACGGTGCGGCATGAAGAAGTGACCGATTCCTTACGTGATTATGCACACAAGAAGATTGAGAGTTTACATCTCGATTATCCGAAAATCATTGAGGCGAAAGTGATCCTAGACGTTCAGAAAAACCGCCAGATCGCGGAAATCATTCTTTTCTGCACTAATCATATCACGATTGAGGCTCATTCCGAAGGACGCGACATGTATGTTGCCTTGGACGAGACGATTGAGAAAATCGCCCGTCGGATGCGGAAACACAAAACGCGTTTGATGAAGAAAAACCGGCCGCATCGGAATGAGTCGATCCGTTATCTCGATGAGAGACATTTCAAAGAAGAGGCGATGGATCACCCTGAGGAGTCGGTTAACGATCCTGAGCCGTTCATTGTTTTCCCTGATAAGGTGGCAGTGAAAACCATGTTTAAAGAGGATGCGATCATGGAGCTGGAGTTATCGGATCGGCCCTTTGTGCTTTATAAAAGTGCGCGCCGCCATTGCTTGACGATTATCTACAGAAGGAAGGACGGCGAATACGCGGCGATAGATATTCAGCAGTAGTTGAGTGAGTTGTGTTGAAATAAAAAAAGGGGTGGCCGCGAGGCTGCCCCTTTTTTATGAAGGGATTGACGATTGTTGATTTTGGATTTTTGATTTGGAAGATCACTCGCTCCTAATCTCCATTTCCTCCTCCCTCACTGTCGAGAAATGCCTGAATCATGGAGTGATCTCTGATTTGGGTTTAACGCGATGATTTGAGAGGGCTTTTATCGAAAAGGAGGGAGGAGGATAAGGAGGGGAAGAGTTTTAGTTTGAATTTTGAAATTTGAGATTTGAAACTTAGAGTTTGGAGTTTGGGCTTTACCTGCGGGTGGGGTGGGATAGACAAGACCTGCCTGACTCTCGGGCATTCAAACTTTTTTCGATATGGATATACAAATTGCGACACTTTGTGACTTTGCGGCGGACTACAACGGTAAGTTGGTGGTTTCAGGGACTTTCGACACTTTGGCTGCGAGGGCGTTGCCGGTGGTGCATCCGTCATGTGCGTTGGCAATGCGGTTTTGCTTCACCCAGGAGGATGTCGGTCGGCATAAACTTTCGATCAATATCATCAATGAAGATGGCGAGGCATTGGATCCGGCGAATATGCCGATTGAGCCGGAGTTCGAGGTGAAAATGCCCAAAGAAATTCCATTCAACACACGCAACATGGTGATGAATCTTCAGGGACTTCGTTTCACTGAGGATGGGATATACTCGATCGATATCGGTTATGATGGGGAGTTGATGATGCGTTTGCCTCTGCGGATTTTGAAGGTAAATGCCGAAGTTTAAGGATCATGGAAAAGCGATATACCTGTGCGCTGATTACCGGAGCCTCCGCGGGCTTGGGTGAGGAATTTGTGAGACAGCTGTTAGGGCAAGTGGATCAGTTCGTCCTAGTGGCGCGACGGTTAGACAGGCTGGAGCAGACAGCGGATGAGATCCGTATATCGCATCCTGAAACTCATGTGTTAGTGATCGGTGCGGATGTATCGAATCCTGAAGAAAGAATTTTGTTAGAAAAAAAGGTTTCAGATGCTGGTTTGTCTCCTGATCTTTTGATCAATAATGCGGGATTGGGAGATTACGGTGAGTTTATCACAGGTGATTGGGCGATGATCGATCAGATGTTGCGGGTGAATATTGATGCATTAACACATCTTACTCATTTGTTTCTTCCTGGTATGGTGAAACAGAAGCGTGGTTGGATATTGAATGTTTCCTCATTGGCTAGCACCTTAGCGATTCCTGATTTCGGGGTGTATGCTGCGACCAAGGCATACGTTAGTAGTTTCAGTGAAGCGTTGCGGATTGAATTGCAGGATTCGGGGGTTCAAGTAATGTCGCTTTGCCCCGGACCGGTGAAGACAGAGTTTGGAGAGGTTGCTCGCCGTGAGGGCGCGTCCAGAGGCATGCCTCCAGCGCGGAAATATTTTTATGTAACTAAAGAACGTGTGGTTACTGAGGCATTGATAGGCTTGAAAAAAAGCAGGGCACGGGTGTTTCCGGGCCTGCAGATTACGATTGCCGGATGGATCATTGGTATGCTGCCTTTGTTCGTAATGAGGTTGATCATGCGGAGTCGGCCGCGTCGCTGAGGCTGAGATTTAAACACGTTGAGGAGAGCGGACATTCCAGTCCGCTGTGACTCTGAAAAACATCACTCAAACAAGTGGACAGGAATGTCTACTCTCCTTATTATTGCTGAGGTTTTTATCTTCACAAAATCAACGAGAACGTTAGGTTCTAGTTGTGTTTCGGAATCCAGGTATTGTGGTCGTGTTGTTGCTATTCCTCGGGGAAACAGGCTGTGCACCCGTGGCTTCATCAAGGCCTTATTCATCGTCAGCTAGTAAAATTTCCTCATCGGCTATGATGCGGGATGTGCGCTTGAAAGTGGATATGGTTCCGCGCGGCACGCATGGCCGGCGAGTGGTGCGGCCGATGAATCCGCGTTACATCACCATTCACAGCACGCAGAACTATTCCGCAGGAGCGGAGCAGCATTCATTGGCGTTGAAACGCGGTGCCTTGCGCGCACCGAAGCGGTCTGGTGGTAACCGGATTGGATATTTAATTTGGCATTTCACGGTTGATCAGGGAATTGCGATACAGCACATGCCGACCTCTGAGCAGGGTGAACACGCAGATTTTGATGGACCGGGAAATCGATATTCGATTGGTATTGAGATGTGTGAGGAGCGCGGTTCGAACAAGCAGGCGACGGTTGATCGCACTGCGAAGCTCACGGCGATCTTGATGAGGAAGCATGGGATTCCGCTGAGGAATGTGGTTCCTCATTATCATTGGCCGCGTAGAGGATCGAGCCCGCTGCATAAGAACTGCCCGCATTTCCTGATGGATAACGGCAAGCCGGGGAGAAAATGGCGCGGGTTTCAGAGTCGGGTGAATTATTATTATCAGCGCCTTGAGTGAGATGGGTGGGGTTTCACATGGTAGTCCTTTGAATGATCAAACAGTGCTTGAGCCTGATGTGAATTATATCTGCCAGCGCTGCAATGCCTGCTGCAAATGGCCCGGAGATGTCCGGATTGAGGATTCCGATGTGGTGGCAATCTCGGCGTTTTTGGGGATGTCTGAGCCTGATTTTATTGAGAAATACACCCGTTTAAGGATGAACCGGCAGGGGCTTTCCATCCTGGAAAAACCGAATCATGAGTGCATCATGCTGGAGAATGGCGGATGTCGGATCCACGCGGTGAAACCCGTCCAATGTGCGGGTTTTCCGAATACATGGAATTTCCCAGGTTGGCACGATGTCTGCAGAGCGCTGCCCGTGCCGGTGAATAATTCGTAACATTGTTATGGATTTTCTTGTTTGGAGTCACTCGCATCTTGAGAGTATGAAAGAAATTGCGCTGAAACCGATTGCTAATATTAGAACCTCGAAAAACATAAATTACACAAAAAATTAAGATGAAACAGGTATCGCAAATGCATTATAAAGTGCAGTCTTAATTATCTCCGGCATTCCTTAACTTTTGGTGTCATTCGTGATTTTAGTGGTTCATAAATTGGATTTCGGAACAAAACTGTATTGATACTTTAGATTTAACTATGGCCAAGAAACCGAAATCCAAGAACCCCAGAATCCTGATTGTGACGCCGGAGATCACCTATCTTCCTGCTGGCATGGGGAATATGGCGCAACGGATGTCGGCCAAAGCGGGTGGTTTGGCGGATGTTTCGGCTTCTTTGGTGTCTGCCTTGTTCAATCTTGGTGCGGACGTGCACGTGGCGATGCCGAACTATCGGAAGCTATTCCAAGGCGATGTTTTCAACCTCCACGAGAAAGAGTTGAAAAAATACCATGAGGTTTTGCCTGAGGATCATATCCACCTAGCGGAGGACAGAATCTTTTATTATCGGGATAGGGTATATAGCAGTCACTCGGATGAAGCCATGCGTATTGCTTTGGTTTTTCAGCGAGAGGTGATTAATCACATCGTCCCGAAAGCTCGGCCGGATCTGATCCATTGCAATGACTGGATGACCGCACTGATTCCAGCGATGGCAAAACGCCGCGGGATTAAAAGTTTGTTCACAGTTCATAACATTCATACCAGACAAACGAGTTTAGCTCAAGTGGAGGATACAGGAATCGATGCTGCGGAATTTTGGATGAATCTTTATTTCTCAGATAATCCAATGAGCTACGATCATGTGCGTTCTAAACTGCCTATCGATTTGCTCACATCTGGAATTTTCGCTTCTCACTTTATCAACACAGTCAGCCCGCGCTTCCTTTGGGAAATTGTTGAAGGTTGGCATTCCGTCGTGCCGTGGTCTGTTAGGCAGGAGATACGGAATAAATATTATGCGGGTTGTGCTTCGGGGATTTTGAATGCGCCAGATGCTTCTTATCATCCATCGACCGATGATGCCTTGGTGCAAAAATTTGGTGCTGATGATTTCTTAGAAGGGAAGCGTGCGAACAAATTGGC
>JBILAN010000149.1:0-2682 GCA_044354135.1 Luteolibacter sp. | reverse complement strand
TACCTTGCATTTTTTTCAAAGATTCACTTGCAAACCTGCGGCGTGCATCCTATTTCCTGCGCCCACCCAAACGGGAAAGCTCGGATGGCGGAATTGGTAGACGCGCTAGACTAAGGATCTAGTAGGGAAACCTGTGGAGGTTCGAGTCCTCTTTCGAGCACTTTCCTTTAATAATCAAAGGAATACGGCGGGTGAAACCGCCTCGGTTGACATGCCCAACAACAGCATGAACGAGGCTGGTGACAAAATGGTGACAAACGCGGGTGCGGAATCTGCAACTCGCACGAAACCAAAGCGATCCAGAGCTAAGAAAAAACTCGGGCCTTTTCTCAAGGTGAAATTCGGGTCGGCTGCGGTGCCAATTTATCGAACGGAGTCCAATGGCAGGGTTCGCTACACGCTGAGTTTTTACCGAGACGGACGCCGGATGCGGAAAGCGTTCAACGATCTAGATTCCGCCAAAAAGGAGGCTCTCTTCGTGGCGCAGCGGATTCAATCCGGCATGCAGCATGTGACCGACCTCAAGCCTCATGAGCGCGACAGCTTCAAAGCAGCGGTAGCGATGCTCGAGAAAACCGGCATTCCCTTGGTCGCTGCCATCGAGGATTACACCCGCGCCCGCGAACTGGCAGGAACGGAATCGCTCGCTGCCATGGCCTCTGAGTATGGTCGCTACTTCAAGAAAGTGGTGCGGCGGGTCACGATTCCGGAAATCGTCGCGGAGATGCTGCTTCACCGCGAACAGGACGGGGCGAGTAAAGTCTATCTAGGGCAGCTGAAAACCACCCTCAACCGCTTCGCCGCCAGGTTTCCTGGTGAAATCCTCGACGCCACTTCGCAGGAAATTGACGCCTGGCTCCGCTCGCTCGGCGTGGCACCCGGGACACGCAACTCGATGCTGCGCTGCATCAAGGTGTTCTTCTCCTTCGCCCGCAGCCGGAATTACCTGCCCGAGGAGCGCAACACGGCGGCGGATTCGGTGCGGTTGGTCAAGAACGTCTCGAACGACTACTCGATCTTCACGCCGGAGCAGATGGAGACGATCTTGCACAACGCCCCGCCGCGCCTGATACCAATACTGGCCATCGAAGCGTTCTCTGGCTTGAGGGTAGCCGAACTCCGCCGCCTCGATTGGGCTGCCGTGGACTTGGATCGCCGCATCATCGAGCTCCGTGCGGATCAGGCGAAGACGGCATCAAGGCGGGTGGTGCCCATCACCGACAATCTCGCCGCGTGGCTGGCACCTCTGGAACGCAAGGGCAAGGTCGTGGCCAGCAAGAACCTATATGTGGACATGACCGCCCTGACCCGCGCCCTGAAGATCGAGTGGCCGCGCAACGTGCTGAGGCATTCATTCATCTCCTATCGAATCGCATCGGTGAAAAGCGCCGACCAAGTGGCGCTGGAGGCGGGCAACTCGCCCTCGATCATCTTCAAACACTACCGGGAACTGACCACCGAGAGTGAGGCTGACAAGTGGTTCGGCATCCTGCCCAAGGACGGACAGATGAAGAACACGTTCCTATGGGACAGGCGGAAGAACCGGATCACCCTTAACGGCAAGGTCATCGAGAAGTGATCCCGTCCCATCCGCGCGCCAACTCTGAAAAATGACGCGGAATGGTCACGAGAGGGCAGGGGACACCGCCACACCTTGCGCGTCCGGCACGTGCTCCTATGCGGCACCCAACGCAAAATCTGGGGTTGGGGATGAAGTCCTTTCATCCGTCAAAAACCCGTCACGAAAGAATTCTTGGCAGAGCGGTTTGGAGAGATAGGTTGCGCGTAAAAGGAAAAGTGATAATTACTTTCTTCCCCGCCAGATATCCGCGATTTGTGGAGTAATCTTCCTGTCAGCGTCTCAGTTTTCAGTATTTCAGCTTTACCCCGACCCCCCTTTTCCCCTTCCCAGACCGGCTCTCCAGTGTATTCTCCGCGCTAGGTGAAAAAGCGAATTCCTAGTATCTATTAAATTTCTATAATTATAAATGAATAATGATACAGAAAAAAATAATGAACTTAGCTTTCTTCAGAAAGAAGAATTCAATCTTCATCCGCTCATACTAAATTATATCTATCTTAAAGCCCGTCAAACATTTGGTAGAATTGGCACATGTGAGATGGAGCAATACGTTGTTTTAAGAGAACTTGGCAAATCAATCAAAAATTTTGATAAGTTTGATGAAACTAATTGGCTAGATGATTTTATTTTGTGGGGTAAAAGATGCATGCACCCGTCGTTTAGAGAATATCAAGGTGGATTGAAATTTATATGCGTAGATAGGAATAATGTTAAGGGTCTAATTGAGGAATATCCTTGTTCAAAAAAGGAAATAATGGTGGCCGATCATTTGAATGATACCATTAATGTTCTTAGTAGCCAAATATTCCAGACGTATATTTTTTTACTTAAACATGAAGCTATTAATCATGAAATAAATATTGATTTGCCTCAGGATTATAAAATTACCGAGGATATAACCGAAAGTATTCTTAGAAAATTATATCCAACCTTCTACGAAGTTTTCGTAAACGATTGGAAAAATACTAAAAAGGTAAGGGGCTGTACTAGCTAAGTGATCTAAAATCACTAAACTAGCCCAGTCCATGTATCAAAGAAAAAGTCGATTATCAGCCTACAAACAAGGAGATCTAATTAAGCTCTTTGTGGCTGGTGCTACC
>JBILAN010000034.1:0-25504 GCA_044354135.1 Luteolibacter sp. | reverse complement strand
GGATTCAATCGAAGCCCTGATCGATATCACGGAATATCGACGTGCCCGGCAAATCGCTCACAATGAGGCGAACGGCATCACACCTCAATCGGTGAAACGTGCGGTTCAACAAAGTTTGCACTCCTATGAAAAAGGTCTGCATGAGGCGGACAAGCTGAATGCGTCGTTGGTCGCGGAAGATGAAAGTGCTTACGATAAACTGCGTGTCATTTCCGAGTTGGAAGAAGAAATGCGCATCGCCGCGTCCAAGTTGGAGTTTGAGCGGGCAGCCTTGATACGGGATCAGATCGGGCAGTTGAAGAGCGGACCTGCGACTCCTGCCCAGAAGCAGCAGAAATATTCGCGCAAAAGGTCTAGTTGAAATTTTCTCTGATCTCCGACAAGAATTCGCGTATGAAAACGAAACGTGTTATATTCGAAGGGCGAGTCCAGGGTGTGGGTTTTCGATATGCGACCAAGGACTTAGCCCGTGGCTACGATGTGATCGGGACGATCCGTAATCTCCCGGATGGGAGCGTGGAATTGATCGTTTCGGGAGAAAACGAGGAACTGGCTGAATTTTTAGGGGAATTACGTGAGGATTCGGTGGTCGCGCATCACATTAAATCGGTTTTTGAGGAGGAAATTGCCGCGTTGCCAGAATTGAAAGGTTTCTCTATTATTTGCTGAGCGTGCTGGAACTTGGGCACGAAATATAATTTCAACTATATCGACCATGCCTAATTACGATTACGAATGCAACAAGTGCGGAAAGCGATTTGAAGTTTTCCAAAGCATGAATGATGCAAAGCTGACCCATTGCCCTGATTCTGAATGCAAAGGCACTGTGAGACGTTTGTTGGGGACGGGTGGTGGAATCATTTTCAAAGGGACTGGATTTTATCAAACAGACTACCGGTCGAATTCCTACGAAAAGGGCGCGAAGGCGGACAAGCCTGCTGAGAAAAAAGCTGATCCAATACCGGCTGCGAAATCTGCGGCCGAATAGACGAAATTCATCCACAAAATTTTACCGACTAACACCATGGCTAAGAAAGATGAGAATCCGGAAAAGTTTGATTCGCTGTCGAATTATAAACAGGCGATGAGCCTGAATGCTAAACTTTTCAGGGTCTTGATATTGGTGGTTTGCTTTGGATTCATCACAGTAATTTATATGATCCTTAAACCACAAAATTTATCTGATATTGATGGATATAAGACAGCATCCGCGCCACCAAGAAATGTTCAAGAGGTTTTGAGTAAGGCGATTGAGGGAAATTATTCAGTCACCATAACAGAAGCGGATATCAATCAGATGTTCGCGAGTCAATTGGTTGCGAAACAAGGCGGAGCGTTCTCTTGTGACGCATCCATCAAGCATGTTCTGGTTAGATTGAAAAAGGATATAGCGGAAATGATCATTGTTCGCGAAGTTTTCGGCAAGGAAATCACCGTATCGATGTATCTTCAAATCGAACAAACCGAGTCTGAAAGCGGTATTTCAACCAGGGTTCATCTTCATGGATCAAATATCCATAAGAGCTCGGGCCCTAAGGTTGGTGGCCGATTCGGCAAGCTCAGAGTTCCCCAGGGTTTTCTAATGGCGGTAGTTCATGACTACACCAAAATCGCCGATGTTATGGCACCGGAAATTAAATTGGGTTTTGAAGAAATGGCGCGATTTGAAATTCAAGAAGATCGACTGGTTTTGGATCCAAGAGCACCAACTCGTCATGAAGGTGGTAGTGCTAATCCGTTCTGAGTTTATTCGAATCGATTCAACAAATCATGAATTCCTGCGCATGGCAAAATTTGGCAAAGCTGGGAATCATTTTTCTTGTCTTGAATCGTCATGCAGTCGGGCAAGTAGATATCAGTGATCAACCGGCTCCCAAAGCCATACCGATAGAAAATTTGCTGCCAAAATTCGATCAAAACACCGTAGCGATCAGCCGTAGTCGGCAATTTAAAATAAAGGGTTCTGATCCTGACATGCGAGCTGCAGCAGCGAATCTAGCTGAGGAGATCAAGGATGAGATGCTTCGATTGTTAGAAGAAAAAGATGAATGGAAAGTTCCAGTGAATGTTGAGATGCGTGGAAAGTATGGGGATCCTGTTCCGCTTCGTAAGACGGTATTGAAGTTGAAATACAATGAAGTGGGATACGAGGTTGATATTTTCGTTAATCTCAGTCGCGGATTGCACAAAGAATCCTATCAGCGTGCGGTGATTGAGGGATGTTTGTTGGCGCGATCATTCAAAGATGTGCCGAAGACGCATGAACAAGTGCCTTATTCGGTCTCGCCTTGGTTGGTTGAAGGTTTTGCGGAAGCGATCGCATGGCGACTGGGGCAATCGGATCGACGGATGTATGATGCCTTGTTCCGCCATGGTGGATTATTTGAGTTGAAGAATCTTTTTGAATTGGATGGAGCGGCCTATCTTGCTTTGGACGCGGGATCCAAAGCGGCATTTCGAGTGTCAGCTGGAGCGATGGTGATGGCATTAAGCGAACAGCCGGATGGTAAAGTCGGAATGAGAAGTTTTTTAAAAGAAGCATCAACCTACAGTGGAGAAATTCCCACCTTGCTCAGGCAGCATTTTCCTGAACTCAATTTATCGCAAAGCAGTTTATCAAAGTGGTGGGCCTTGCAGTTGGCAAGTAAGGGAGAAGTTCCTCTGGTTGAGGTGATGAGTGTTTTGGTTACGGATCAAGAACTGGGACGTGGGTTAAAGATTAGATATCGTAATGAGGAAGGAGGCTTGAATGAGGTTCCGCTTTTGGATTGGCAAGGTGTTCCTGAACTTACGAAAGCGGTGCGAATGGAGGCAGTTCGTTTGACAGAGGACGAATTGGTTAGGTTGAGTTTGCGTTGCTTTCCTTCGTACAGACCGTTGTTGAATGAATACCAACTCATTCTGGCAAAATGGGTGGCAGGTGAGACCAAAGGTTTGAACGATGCGCTCTCCAAATTATCAGAGACTAGGGCAACCATGGTATCAAAGTTTGAGCGAGCACGGGATTATATGGATTGGTTCGAAATCACCCGTGCCCGTGAGACAAGCGGTGAATTTGATGACTATATGACCCTGAAGTCTCGTTTGAAATTCCAAGCCAAGCCGCGCAAAGACACGGTCACCAAATATTTGGATCGTTTGGATCCCTTGTTTGTGATTCCCGAGCAGCGTCAACCGAATTTATTTCCATTCAAATAAGTCCGATCGTTTTTTGATTCTTTGACGAATCGTCACAAGTGTACATGCTCACGCCGTGTTCGCGACTTATGTGCATGATTTTGACCCGGTGATTTTTGAAATCGCGTGGGGTATAGCTTTAAGATGGTATGGCTTGGCGTATCTCGCTGGTTTTTTAGGGGGCTACGTTTTGTTGAAAAAATTGGCTGAGAAAAAGCTATGGGTTTTAGCGCCGGCAAAGACCGCCGATTTCATCGCTGCTGCAGCCTTGTTAGGTGTGTTTATTGGCGGGAGGCTGGGATATGTGTTCTTGTATATGCATGATGGAATAATTATTAAAACATCTAAGATTGCCGACTCTGAATTTTCAATTTGGGCATATCTGGCATTTTGGAATTTTGTTGAATTCAATCAGACCTGGTGGCAGGAGATTTCTTCCAATCCTGGATCTATTTTGAAAGTCTGGCAAGGAGGCATGGCCAGCCACGGAGGGATCCTCGGTTTGATGATTTTCACCTATTTCTATGCTAAGAAACACAAAGTTTCATGGACAGGGCTGGGCGATGGCCTATGTGTCGTAGCTCCGTTGGGTTTGATGTGCGGAAGGATCGCCAATTTCATCAATGGTGAACTCTATGGGCGGATCGCACATGGATTACCTTGGGCTGTGAAATTTCCCAGCGCGTTTGGTGATTCCAAGGCTCCTGAATCCGGACAGTTACATTCAGCATTCCAAGCCGCTCTGGAGGCGGATCCAGGAATGTTAAATCCAGATAGAATCGATGATTATGGTAAATTCCAAATTTTGACCGAGGCGAATCGAGAATCCGCTGCGGTGAATCAGGCGATCGAACCCTTTTTAGAGCCGCGTCATCCATCCCAGCTATATGAAGGATTCCTAGAGGGCGGATTGTTGTTAGCGATTCTTTGGGTCGTCAGAATCAAATTTCCGAAAGCCCCTAATGGTTTGCTGACTGGTCTGTTTTTCGGCCTTTACGCGACATTCCGCATCTTTTGTGAGCAATTCCGTGAACCGGATGTGGCATGGGTGATCGATGGCGTTTTGACGAAAGGTCAGTTCCTATCGATTTTCATGTATGCGTTTGCAGCCGCATTTTTGGGGCACGCCTACAAGACATATAAACGCTCGAAGGCCTTGGCAGCCTGAAAGGAAATCGAACAAACGGAAATCAGCCCAGACGGAAAACGATGCGAGCTTTAGTGAGATCGTAGGGTGACATCTCCATTTTAACCCGGTCACCAACCACAAGGCGTATGAAACGTTTGCGCATTTTTCCTGAAATATGAGCCAAAACCTCATGTCCACTTGCCAGCCTGACGCGGAACATGGTTCCAGCTAAGACGGATGAAATTTCGCCTTCGACTTCAACGGCCTTATCCTCGTCATCGACGGGAGTGGGCTTTCTGGGGCCAAACTGATTTCGGCTCCGTCCTCCGGACTGGCGGCCTCTTGAATTATTTTTTGGTGGCATAACAAGGTGCGAAGTAAAAAACCAGATACTCGCGGAGAAGGGTTAGCAGGTCGTCGAACAGGCTTCAACGCTAAAAATCACCATAAATAATGAGGTGATTTTGGTTAAAATCAGCGGATGCTTGCCAAGACGGGAATGAATGGGCAGATTTCTTTTACACTTTCATTGAATTAGTTATAAAAATCCCAACTCACCATGGCAGAAATCAGCGAAAATGAACTTCCGGCGAATTTAAAGGCCTTATGGCTAAAGGCGCTTACTTCAGTTCAATTGAAAAATACAGAATATGCGGTCAGCTTGCTGCAAGCGGTTTTGAAAGATGCGCCGGGATTTCTGGATGCGCGGAAGGTTCTGAGAAAATGCGCGATCCAATTGAGAGGCGGAGCAGAGAATAAAAAGAAAGGTATCTTTGGAATGTCCGGAGGTGGGATGGCAATCATGAAAATTGCGAGCCACGCAAAGAAAGATCCGGATTCTGCTTTACCCCTGATTGAAAAGGAATTGGAAAAAGATCCTACGAACGATCAAGCGAATGACTTGCTATTTGATGTGGCTATGAAACTGGATATGCCTCAAACAGCAGCATTCGCACTGGAAACCATCCGCAAATACGCTCCAGAAAATACCAAGTTACTCCACAAGCTTGCCGAGTTTTATTTATCTAACAACGATCCAAATAAAGCGGTTGATGTTTACAACGATATCATCAAGCAAACACCAACTGATTCGGCAGCCATCAAAGGTTCGAAAGATTGTTCGGCTCGTGCATCGATGCAGAAACAGCGTTGGGATGAAAATACCAGCATGCGTGACCTGATGCGTAACGCTGCTGAAAATGAAGAGCTTGAAGCTGCGACCCGAACTGGACTTACCCGTGAGCAACTTGAAGCACGTCGTGATAAGACGATTGAGAAATACAATGCCGATACCAATAACTTGGCCGCAGTCAAAGATCTTGCGAATATTTACGAGCAGCTTGAAGACTGGTCGAACGCACATAGCTTTTTCCATTGGGCGCATACACTGAGTAACGGTGATGTCGCTCTTGCGAACAAAGCGGGTCTGATGCGTGACCGTGCCTTGGAACATGAACTTAAATCGCTCGAACAAGCAGTCGCGGCCGATCCTGAAAACGTGGAATTGCAAAATCAACTTGCTGAGCGTCGTTCCGCAAGGCTTGCCGAACAAGTAAAGGAGGCGCAACAACGTATCGAACAAAATCCAACTGATCCGCAATTGCGCTTCGAGCTTGGACAGGCGCTCTATCGTAGTGGCGATTACACTGGCGCGATTCCTCACCTGCAACAGGCGACACGTAACCCTCATATCCGCACTAAAGTGTTGTTGATGTTGGGTCGCACCTTCCGCGCGAAAAACATGTATGACCTTGCGATCAAGCAGCTTTCTGATGCCCTTGCAGATTTACATGCGATGGATGGTATCAAAAAAGAAGTCCTCTACGAGAAAGGCCAGATCCACCATGAAATTGGAGATAAAGCAGCTGCCTTGGAGAGCTTCAAACAAATTTACGAGGTGGATTATGGCTATCGCGATGTTGCGCAGCGGGTCGAATCATCTTATGGAAACTCTTAAGTTTATATGATGCAATCTGAACGACCTGTTGGAAATAAGGTGTTGCTGATGGGCACATGCCTGTGTGATGCGTTTTATGATGAAGCTGCAAAGGCGACCGTTGAAGTGTTAGAACATCTGGGTGTGGAAGTTGTATTTCCTGAAAATCAAACCTGCTGCGGACAGCCGGCTTTCAACTCGGGCGACTGGAACGCTTCAAGAAAAGTAGCATGCCACACAGCAGAGGTTTTTGCCGGTGATCTGCCGGTGATCGTGCCATCCGGATCATGTGCGGCGATGAATTTTCATGGAAATCTTCTGCAGTTTGAGGAGTGCCCGAATGAAAAAATCACTTCACTCGCGAATCGGACATGGGAGGTGATCGATTTCATTTACAATGGTTTGGGTGTCAAAACCTGGAAGGGAAAATTTGACCAACCCACACGCATTGCCTTCCATCGTTCCTGCCATTCACGCGGTACCGATAGTGGCGAGGCTGTGGTGAAGTTATTGTCATCCATTCAAAACGTCGAGATCGTTTCGTTCGGACAAGGCGAGCAGTGCTGCGGATTTGGTGGTACTTTTTCGGTAACGTTTCCCCATATTTCAGGGCGCATGGGTAGCCTGAAAATGGATCATATCCTCGAAGCAAAACCCGATATTCTAACAAGCGGTGACATGTCTTGCCTGATGCATCTCACGGGGCTCGCGCGCGCACAGGGGCGTCCCATCAGCCATTGCCATGCAATCCAAATTCTCCGCGACACGCTGATCGTTTAATACAGAAATTTTCACTCATGCACGACGCACGAATCAATTCTTTGGCAAAGCAACTGGTCGGATACTCTATTGACCTTAAAAAAGGCGAAAAGGTTTTGATAGATCTATATGATGTTCCGGATTCTATCGGAATTGCGTTGATACGTGAGGCGCGCCGCAAAGGTGCGCTTCCCTTCGTGAAGCTTCATCAGAACAGGATTTCTCGCGAACTGCTGATGGGGGCGACTGAAGACCAATATAAGCTTACATCAAAACATCTGCTTTCCGAAATGAAGGACATGGATGCGTATGTGGCCATCCGCGGCAGCCTCAATATTTCCGAGACATCGGATGTTTCTCAAAAAAACATGCAGGTCGCTATGAAACAGATGCGTCCTGTGATCGATTACCGCGTCAAAAAAACCAAATGGTGCGTTTTACGCTGGCCGACCTCTTCCATGGCCCAACAGGCAAGTATGAGCACGGAAGCGTTTGAAGACTTTTACTTCAGAGTTTGTTTGCTCGATTACAAAGCACTCGTCCCATCGATGAATGCATTGAAACGCCTCATGGAAAGCACAGAACAAGTGCATATTGTTGGTCCCGGCACCGATCTCAAATTTTCCATCAAAGGCATTCCGGCTGTGGTTTGCGGAGGAAATTACAACATTCCTGATGGCGAGGTCTTTACGGCTCCTGTGAAAAATTCTGTTGAAGGCGTCCTCACCCACAACGCTCCTACGATCTATCAAGGTATCGCTTTCGATTCTATCAAACTGGAGTTTAAAGAGGGCAGAATCATCAAAGCCGAGGCTGGTGCTAAAACCAAAGAATTGAATCGTATTTTGGATACCGATCCGGGTGCTCGCTATATTGGAGAATTTGCCCTCGGTTTTCATCCAGACATTCGTGAACCGATGCGTGATATTCTCTTCGATGAGAAAATAGCTGGCTCTTTCCACTTCACTCCAGGTCAGGCGTATGAGATCGCTGACAATGGTAATCAGTCACAGATCCACTGGGATATGGTCAATATCCAACGCAAAGACTACGGCGGTGGTGAGATTTATTTCGACGGTAAGCTCATCCGTAAAAACGGTCTTTTCTTGCCCAAGAATCTCGAGAAGTTGAATGGGTGAGAGGCGGACGAGCGATAGCGAGTTTTCATTTAAGGCTAAGCGTTTTGGCTTGGACGTAGCGGAGCGAAGTCAAACACAAGACTCAATACGGAATTGCCTGCAGACACGATGATTTCAAATCAAACCGGTTGTTCAGGCTAATATAACAAGAGGGAAGAGAAACGGGAGGAGAGGAGTTTTTTATAATGGTATTATACAATTTCTCCTTCCCTCCATATCCTCCTCTCTCTCCCTGTAAAAAAATGCCGGGAATAACCTAGGCGCGATGCTTTTTAAAGATCTCTAAAGTGCGCTCGCGTTCGGTTTTGTGATCCACACAGGGAAGGGGGTAGTCAGGTGCGAGAGGTTTGTTATTCTCTGGAGGGGCTTGAAATTTCCTAGGATCTACCGAGATGAGCTCAGGTATCCATCGTTTGATGTAAACGCCCGTTGAATCGTATTTTGCCGTTTGGGACCACGGGTTTTGAATACGGAAATAGGGTGCTGCATCGGCACCCGTACCAGCGGACCATTGCCAACCGCCATTGTTGGATGCGATTTCACCATCGGTAAGATGTTGCATGAAATGAGATTCCCCGAGTTTCCAATCAATATGGAGGTCTTTGGTGAGAAACATGGCAGTGATCATGCGCACCCGATTATGCATGAAGCCAGTTTGCAGTAGTTGGCGCATTCCGGCGTCGACGATGGGAAAGCCGGTTTTGCCGGATTTCCATTTCTCAAAATTCTCATTGGGTTCGTCCCATGGCAGTCCTCTCCAATTTTCATTGAACTCGTGATCGAGAACCTGAGGGAAGTGGTGGAGAATAGCGAAGTAGAACTCACGCCAAGCGAGTTCTTTGATATATATATGAATCGATGCACGGGATAGCCCCTTGGCGGATTCTAGTGCAGCAGCGACCTTTGCGTAGAGAGTGCGAATGGAAATGAGGCCCATGCGAAGGTCTTGAGAGATGCGGGAGGTGGCTTCGAGGGCTGGGATATCGCGTTTTTGTGAATATTGCCCGATGATTTTTGAGATCGCTTGGCTCATACGTAAGCGAGCGGCGCGCTCTCCCGGTTCAGGAAGTTCGGCGATGGGTTCGGGAAGTTTCCAGTGAGAGAGGGTTGGAAGTGGTAACGAGAAAATACCTTTTGGGGTTTTAAGAGGCTGCGGCTTGGGAAGGGGCAGGGGTTTTGGTTTGGTAAGCCAGTTATTCGAATAAGGCGTGTAAACTTTATAGGGATTACCCGATTGGGTTAGGATTTCTTCAGGGCTGTGTAACGCGACATCATCATAACCACAGCAGTCGATCCCGAGATCCTTACACAACGCAGCAAGTTGTTGTTCGACTTTTTTCCCGAAAGGATCGGGATCGCGGTTGAAAAACACCGCCGTTGCATCTGTCTCAGCGATGAGTTTTTTTAGCACGCTGATTGCGTTTCCTTTACGGATGATGAGAGTTGAATCGAGTGTCTCTAGGTTTTTCGAGAGAGATTCTAAACAACCGCAGAGAAACTTTTGTCTATTTGAGCCTGTCCAAGCATGATTTTTTTTCCAATCGCTCAGTATATAAACAGGAATCACGCCTCCAGCTTTGGAGGCGTGATAAAGGGCTAAGTTATCGGCGATTCTGAGATCGCGTCGAAACCAGTGGATAACAGAGGACATTTCCAAATGAAGCACGAAAATCGGCAAACGAAATCGAAAAGTGCCTCAGATCCTCATTAATATTTTTTGAGAAGAGCCTCGACCTTACGAACGGTGGTAGCAGAAAGCTTGCCGTCGACCTTTTTGGCGGAATCGAGGATGGCTTTAATTTCGGTCAGTGCCTTTGAAGCTTCGGCGAGTGATTTCTTCTGGCTGCCAAATTTTTTGTCGGAGAAATATTTGGTGAAGCTTGATCCGGCACGGCTGATGCATAAGCGCCAGCCTTCGAATGCTGCGGTTTCGTAGGTGAAGCGGGTGAGGTTTTTCTTGGAGTTCATAATGTTGAGTTGTTAGGTTGTTTTAGATGTTTTGGTAATATTTCCAAAAATTCCAAGCACATTTATGCCTTAAATGAAAAAAAATGCCTTATTTTCCTAATTTTTAGAGAAAAAAGCATTGCAACTGGGCTCTGAAAGCATTTTCTTCACGCCCCGCGAGTGAATTAGCAATCAACCGCCGTTGGTCCTCTGGGTGTGGAAGCACCTGTCTCGCGAGAGGGTAACCCGGCAACCGAAACCAATATGTCAACTACCACACTTGCTCGTTTCGAGCTTCCAAACCGTCTCGTACGCAACGAGGAAACCGCATCAGATACCTACGCTCAGTTCATCGCTGAACCCTTTGAGCGTGGATATGGTCACACCGTTGGCAACTCGCTTCGCCGCGTTTTGCTTTCCTCGTTAGAGGGTGCATCCATCACTTCGGTGAAAATTGCCGGTGTTCAACACGAATTCTCCAGTCTTCCTGGAGTGGTTGAGGATGTCACCGACATCGTCTTGAACCTCAAGAAGGTCAAATTCAGCCATGGCGAAAAAGAGCCACGTATCCTTTCTATTAAAGTAGATAAAGAAGGAGTCATCACCGCAGGTGATATCATTGAAGATCATATCTACTCCGTCGTGAACAAGGATCAGATCATCTGCACCTTGGATAAAAAAGTGAAATTTGATTGCGAATTCGAAGTTCGCGTCGGCCGTGGTTTCTCCACAGGCGATGAAAACAAGCGCAAGGATCAGCCGATCGGCGTTATCGCAATCGATTCCATCTTCTCTCCAGTGACCCGCGTTAAATACAGCGTGGATTCAACCCGTGTTGGTCAGATCACTGATTACGACAAACTCACTCTGGATGTTTGGACTGACGGTCGCATCACCCCACAAGACGCCTTGCTTCAAGCATCAGCTATCCTTCGTCACCACCTCGACGTGTTCGTTAACTATGACGAAAATGCAGTCGACTTCGAAGAAGCTCCAGCTGAGTCCAGCGAAGAAAACGCAGCACTTAAAAAACTTCTTAATATGTCGGTCAACGAGATCGAGCTCTCCGTCCGTGCGGCGAACTGCTTGAACAACGCAAACATCACGTCAGTTGGTCAACTTGCGATGAAGTCCGAAGCCGAAATGCTGAAATATCGCAACTTCGGTAAGAAATCTCTCAATGAGATCAAGGACAAGCTCGTCGAGCTCGGCCTCGGCCTTGGTATGTCATTCGAACCTTCTCTGCTTGCAGGTGGATCGATCGCATCACGCGGACCACGCCTTGGTGCGGAAGACGAAACCCAAGTCGGACTTGCTGATCTTATCGCTCAAAACCTTGACGACTAATTCCACCCTTCATTCTAACATTTACTAAAGGAAGCCACCGATGAGACATCGCCGCAACACTACCAAGCTTAAACGCAACACAGCCCATCGCAAATCTCTGCTCGCTAACTTAGCATGCAGTTTGATTCAGCATGGTCGTATCAAAACCACTTTCGGCAAAGCTAAAGCCCTGCGCCCGGTTGCTGAAAAGTTGGTCACACAAGCCAAACGCAACGACCTGCACTCGCGTCGTCTTGCGATTGCTTTCCTTCGTCAGAAGGAAGCTGTCAGCAAGCTCTTCGCACAAGTCGCACCAGCTGCAGCCACACGTGCAGGCGGTTACTGCCGCATCATCAAACTCGGCCAACGCATGACAGATTCCGCTCCAATGGCGATCATTGAATGGGTGGATCAGCCAGAACTCGGTTCCGAAGAAGTCGTCGAAGTAGCCGCTGAAGAGACCACTACGGCACCAGTTGCTGAGAAAAAGCCAGCAAAGAAAGCTGCCAAAAAAGCAGCAGTTGCTGCTGAGTAATTTAGCTCAACGAAGATTCAATCAAGCTCTCCAGTGGCAACGCTGGGGAGCTTTTTTCGTTGCAAGCCATAATCATCCGGATAAAACAACTTTGCTCCGCTTTTCTTATCGCGGACCAGTCAAAAGCCGCTGTAGCTCAGGGGTAGAGCAGCTCATTCGTAATGAGCAGGTCGTCGGTTCAAATCCGACCAGCGGCTCCAGTTTGATCTATCCCAGGCTGTTTTTACATTCTTTTTGCAGCCTGTGATCGGCGCATGCTTTGCAGCTTTATTAGAGACTTTATGTTAAATTCCGCAGTTGAGGTTGGGAATTACAGCGAGAGTGCTTGAAGCGGAGAAAATGACCCATCTGGCGCACCTCTGCACGTTTCAAATCAATCTCGCCCATTTCATCTTACTAGAACGGTGCGGCCTGCACGGCGATCACATGGTCACTGGACTCAGCTATATCGTCAGTTGCCACCATGGCTTGGCGAAATGTCACCATGCTGTGGGATTGATCTGTCAGTCCGCCCCAAGCCGCTTTGATGATGAGAACGGGTTCATCAAATACTGCGTCCATCACTAGCGTTAGATTTTCAAATAATCTAAAGTGACAGAAAAGCTCTTCGTGGATCGGCTACTTCTTGAGAGGTTTTTTCTCGGTATTTTCGGGTAACTCGGGGCCATAGCCTATAGTGCTGAATGGGCCGACGGGTTGATTGTCCTTGTTGTAGAGGAGGTTGCCGTTCGGATGTTGGGTGTAGGCATAGCGCACAGCAATGGGTTCGGTTACGTCTTTGTTCGAAACAATCAGATCCGAGCCATCGATTTTGCCTTCAGCCCAGTGCCAGGTGCCATCTTTCGCTTGGATGGCGAGCCATTGAATTGGAGCATTTGGTTGTGGGGCGGGCGGTAGAAATCCTTCTTTCTTTGCAACCATCAGGCCGCTCTTTGCGTTGTCGAAAGAAACGCGTATGGAGCTACCCTTGATCGCATGTTTGGTGTAAAGCGGACATGTGGTTAGATCTTTGAAATCATAAACTTTTTGCAATACGGAACGTGCTAATCGCTCGCCGGTATCGTATTTGTTAGGTGGATGCTCACCAACGGCGCCAACATCGATCGTGACTGCCATTCCGGTGTTTTTTAAAGCGAGTGTCGCGGTGTATGCCTGTCGGATTTCTGCACGACCGTCGCCACCAACTGGGTTATCAAGTGAAGAAGAACCGATTCCGGGTAGCTGCACGAAATGCACCGGGAAGTCGCCTTGATTCCATGCTTTGCGCCAACCGGTTATCAAAGATTCAAGTTTGGGTTGATAGTTTCGACGATCTTTTTCGTTGCTTTCACCTTGATACCAGATGGTACCGCGAATGCCGTAGCCAACCAGTGGTGCGACGAGAGTGGAGTAGTTGCTTCCGGTTGGGTAGGGTTCTTGGTTTAGCCAGGAATCGATGCCAGAACCGCCTACAGCTGTTACAATCAGACCTACCGGTATTAGAATATCTTGTTGCAAACGACGGGCAAAATAGAAGGCGGTCCTTCTGAAGTTTGGCGCTGTTTCTGGGGTGCAGATCAACCACGATTCACTCCCAGTTGAGTATTGGCGCAAAGCGGGATAGTTTGCTTTCTCGAGCGTATCTTCAGGATAGTGACCACTTTTGTTAGTTCTAAGACCACCCGCCATGTTGGATTGTCCTGCACATAACCAGATATCGCCCAGAACCACATTACGAGCTTCCTTGGTTGCTTTCATTCCGGCCTTCTCGAAAGTCACGGTCATCGTATCACCAACGGGATTGTCATTGACGCTCTTGAGGCGCTCGGCGGGCATGGAATCTAACACAATTTTCCAACTTCCATCTTTTTGGGCAGTGGTGCTTTTGGTCTGATTTTTAAAAACTAGCGTGACTTTGGCTTCGGAGTCCGTTGTGCCCCAGACAGGCAGGGGAATCTGCTGCTGGATGATCGCATTATCTACAAAAGGTGCGCTAAATCCCATCTGCACGGTTGGCTTCTCAGGATCAGGTGTTTGAGCTGAGCATAATGCCGATAGGAAGATCATGCTGGCAGCAATGAGCCGTCCAGTAGCTGTAGAAGTCAGAGTGAGAATCTTGACTGCGTGAGAGTGGTTTTTCATCGATTTGTTATGTCTGAAAAGTTGAGATACTTTCTGAAAGGAATGATACTTTCTGAAAGGAATACCAGTCATTAGTCTCATAAACGAAATGTCCCAGGGTTGAATCTCAGATTAATCCTTTGTTCTCCATCCCATGCTCGAAATTGCTAGGTGGATTTTGAATAAGAATTGGTGGCTTTGATGTGGCTTGATTTGCTGGCTATATGGTTGTTTCTGATCCTTGATTCGGCATGCCTAATCCATGGACAGGAACCGGAAACCCCTACAACCGCACTGAAGTTTTAGAACGTTTGCATGATACCTTGTCAAAAGGTCAGGCGATTATTGCTGCAGGTGCAGGAACAGGAATCAGTGCGAAATTCATTGAAAAGGGTGGGGCGGATTTGATCATCATCTACAATTCGGGCCGGTTCCGGATGATGGGCCATGGGTCGACCGCAGGTTTGATGGCTTATGGCGATGCGAATGCTGTGGCGATGGAGATCGGTGAATATGAAGTTCTGCCAGTGGTAAACGAAATTCCGGTGATCTGTGGGGTGCATGCGACCGATCCGCGTCGTCGGATGTGGCATTGGTTGGGGAAAGTAAAAGACATGGGTTTTTCTGGGGTGAATAATTTCCCGACACATACCATTATTGATGGGCACTTTCGCCATGTTCTTGAAGAAACCGGTATGAGTGTCAAAAAGGAATTTGAAATGGTCGCGTTGGCTCGCCGCATGGATATGTTTTCCATCGTCTATGTCGGCAGTCCTGAGGAGTCGGTTGAAATGGCGAAAGCGGGTGCGGATGTGATCATCGCTCACGTTGGAACGACCGTTGGTGGTTCGATTGGTGTGACCGATGCAGTGGTACCTTGGGATGAAACCATACGTCGCACTCAAGCCATCATTGATGCAGGAAAATCCGTGCGTAATGATGTGTTGTATCTTTGCCACGGTGGTCCGATCAATACGCCGGACGATGCGAATCGCGTCATACAAGCGACCGATTGTGTGGGATTTGTGGGTGCTTCATCACTGGAGCGTATGGCGGTGGAACAATCATTAACTGCTTTGACTCGAGAGTTTAAATCAATCACTCTGAAGAGATAAGTTATGTCCACGATTGCGATTTTAGGAACCTTGGATTCAAAGGGTGAGGAGCATGGTTATGTTGCTGAGTTCATAAGATCGCGTGGTCATGTGCCGTTGTTGATCGATGTCGGCACAGGTGCTGAATCGACGGTGAAGCCAGATATCACGCGATTTCAAGTGGCGGAAACTGCGGGGCTCGATCTTGTGTCGATTATAGCCAAGAAGGACAGGGGAGAAGCTGTGACGGCGATGAGTCAGGCTGCACCTGTTATATTATTAAAACTGCAACGCGAGGGAAAAATTGATGGAGTTATTTCGTTAGGCGGTGGTGGTGGAACGGCGATAGCAACTTCTGCGATGCGCGCGCTGCCGGTTGGTTTTCCGAAGTTGATGGTATCGACTTTGGCATCTGGAAACACCGCTCACTATGTCGGCACTAGCGATATCGTGATGATGCCTAGTGTGACCGACGTTGCTGGTTTGAACCGGCTTTCACGAATGATTTTCACTCGTGCTGCCGGTGCGATTTGTGGAATGGTCGAGTCCAAGATTGATGTGGCATCGGACAAGCCATTGATCGTGGCATCGATGTTTGGAAACACCACGGCTTGCGTGAATGAGGCGAAGCGGATTTTGGAAGAGAATGGTTATGAGGTTTTGGTTTTCGCGGCGACAGGTGCGGGTGGAAAATCGATGGATGCGATCATTGATTCGGGGATCGTTGCGGGTGTGCTTGATATCACCACGACCGAGCTTGCGGATGAATTGATTGGCGGAGTTCTAACAGCTGGACCGGATCGAATGAATGCCACGGCTCGCGCGGGGATTCCGGCTGTGGTTTCGGTGGGTTGTTTGGATATGGTCAACTTTGGCGAGTCTGAATCGGTTCCGGAGAAATTCGCATCTCGGCATTTTTATCATCACAATCCGCAAGTCACCTTGATGCGCACCACTGCAGATGAATGTGCTGAGTTAGGTAGAATTTTGGTTGGAAAAACCAATTTGTATTCTGCACCCACGGCAATCATGATTCCGACCCGGGCGATCTCGGTGATTTCTGCGGCGGGTCAGTCATTTGATGATGCGGCGGCTGATCATGCTTTATTTGATGCGATCAAAAAAGGCAGCAAGCATCCGGTGATTGAAATGGATGTTGAGATCAATGATCCGGTGTTCGCGCGTGCTTGTGCGGAAACGCTGATGAAGATGATGAGAAAATATTGAACCACGGATGGACGCAGATAAACGCGGATAAGATTTATTTAAGAATAAGGGGAAACCGAAATTTTTAATGAGAGTTAGTCAATGATTTGAGTCTTCTTTTATTTAAGTATCTGTGTTAATCTGCGTCCATCTGCGGTTCAGATTCTTGTTTTTCTTATCATAAACTCTCTGGGTTGACGTAGGTGGTGGAAAGGTTTGAACTTTCATCAGCTTGAAAAATAAAATCGATATCAACCCGGAACGAGATATTCAGGTATTTGGTGCGGCGACTCGTTATCGGGTCGCGCGGGCGAGTGCTGAGGATGCTCGTTCGTGGATGAAAACGAGTCATTTTTGCCCGCTGTTGCAACAGCATCATATTTCACATGTGGGGATTATGGAGGCAGAGGCTCCATTTGAAATTGTGCGCACGAATTTGGGTGGGACGTTTATGATCGCGTGCATTGATGGCGAAGGCGTGGTTTTGGTGAATGGTGGATGGAAAAAGATTCATGCGAATCAAGCGTGTTTGCAGCCGCCGTTCATGATGAACGCGATGAAATGTTTGCCAGGTAAAGTATGGAAATTCGCGTGGGTGCGTTATAACGAATCCCGCGAGGTGCATCCGATCATTTCATCGGAGTCTCCCGTGATCGGAGCCTTTGCCAGTGGATCTTTGCAAGCAGCGATTGATGGTTTGTATTTGGAAGCGGGAGGAGATGCTGCACCGGCATTGCTGCATCATTGGAGTGAGTTGATTCACCAATACGTGGTTCGATTCGCTCAGCCGCATCGGCAGGATCCTCGGTTGTGGGAGGTGTGGAGAAAAGTCGAGGCTCAACTCTCGCGTAACTGGACGTTGGCGGAAATTGCAAAATTGGCACGCATGAGTGGAGAGCATTTGCGCAGGGTATGTCAGAAGGAATTGGGCCGTAGCCCGATGCAACATCTAACATTTCTAAGACTCCACAAAGCACAACATTTGTTGTCAGTCACGGATGACAAAGTGGAATATATCGCGAGGGAAGTGGGATTCGAAAGTGTATCGACGTTTTCGAATACTTATAAAAAGTGGGTCGGTTGGCGGCCTTCTGAGCAGAGACGGAGTGAATGATGAAGACTGAATTTTAAATCAAAAATCAACAACGCTTTGGGAGCGCTAGCGAACTTTTGTTATTAGACGAAGTCCTGAACGCCTGGTCGAAGTGAAACGTAGTCAATCGTAATTCAACAATCGTCAATCGATTTTGAGAGAGGTGCGGTTTGGTTGGTCGGATTGATTGACGATTGACGATTGTTGATTTTGGATTTTTGAATGAAGAAAAGAGGATTTTATCTACGTTTCTTACGCTTGTTGCCGGCGCCTTTTGAAGGACGGTGGGTGTTTTTCTGGGGACCTGCGTGAGATGCGGGTTTTGGAAACGGTTTTTTCGAGCCGTGGCTCTTGTTGGGTTTGAAGCCGCCTGGCGGAGCGGATCTAACAGGAATTTTTACACCTTCGGTGGTTGGTGGGCCGGCGACGGCGAAGTCAACGAAGCGTTTGATCTTATCGATGGAAACGATACGGAGCGGTAGCTTCATGCCAAGCGCGAGACGGCGGCCGTCGAATGATGTCCAAGCCATGTTGTGAGCCTCGAAGCGCCAGTTGGTGGAGCGTGGGAGATCTTCCCGTTTGACCACACCGCGGATGCTCATCTCAGGAATTTCAACCATCAAACCCATCGCACGTACATCGGTGATCACACCGTCGAAAGTGGTTTCCTCGCCATCGTCTTTGGAGAGATCGGTGGATGCGATAAGTTCCAGGTATTCGAGGAGTTTGATTTGTTTTGTTTCGGATTCAGCTTCCGCAGAATTACGTTCGGTATCGGAGATGTGGCGAGCGATGTCGCGAAGATCGGCTTGCGATGGAGTGCGGTCCGCGTTCTTCGGCGCGTTTTCCAGAAACGGTTGCAGCGAGCGATGGACGATGAGGTCGGCGTAGCGGCGGATGGGCGATGTGAAATGAGTGTAGTCGGTTTTGGCAAGTCCGTAGTGACCGATAGGATCGGCGGCGTAGGCGGCGCGTTTGAGCGACTTCAACAGGCCGAGCTTGATCGTGTGCTCCTCGGCAGTGCCTTTGGATGAATCTAACAAGGCTTGGATGTGGGAGCGGTTGCTGAGATCACCGGGTTGGTAGCCGTGTTGTTTGGCGGTTTCCGCGTAATCGTCCAAGCGTGATGGATCGGGATCTTCGTGAATGCGGAAAATGGAAGGTTTTGAACGCTCGCGGAGGATTTTTGCGACCGCTTGGTTGGCGATGAGCATGCATTCCTCGATGAGTTGATGAGACTCGGTGTGGACGACCTGATGGGCTTCGCAAGCACGGCCGTTTTCATCGAGCTTGATTTTGATTTCAGGCATTTCGAGGTCGAGGGCGCCATTTAAAAAACGATTTTTTCGCAGCAACGAAGCCATTTTCCATGCTTCTTTGACCGAGCCAGAGAGAGTGGGGTCGGAACCTTCGGGGGCGGGTTTGCCGTCGAGGATGGCTTGGGCTTGCTCATAGGAAAGCTTGGCGCGGGAGTGGATCACGGCATCGACGAACTTGGTGTTGAGGATGTGGCCGTCGGCGGAAATTTCCATGATCGCGCATTTTGTCAGTCGATCAACGTTTGGTTTGAGTGAGCAGATTCCGTTAGAGAGTTCGGTGGGGAGCATGGGCAGGACGCGATCGACCAAGTAGGTGGAGTTGCCGCGCTCGACGGCTTCTTTGTCCATAGGAGCTCCTGGTTTGATGTAGTGGGAAACATCGGCGATGTGGACTTCTAACAACCAACCGCCGCTTTTGGTTTTGGCGATGAAGATCGCATCGTCATGGTCTTTGGCATCTGCAGGGTCGATGGTGATGACGAGTTTGTCACGGTGATCGCGACGGCGGGCGATTTCGCTTGCAGGGATTTCTTCCGGGACAGCGCGGGCTTCGCGGAGGACATCTTCGGGAAAGGAGGTGCGCAGTCCGAAGCGAGCGATGGTTGAGAGGATGTCGACTCCGGCGTCGCCGGGCCAACCGAGGACTTCGATGACGCGGCCGATGGGATCGGTGTTGGCGTTTACCCAGCTTTCGAGATCGACCACAACCAATTGACCGGGTTCGGCGGTGGTGTCGCCGGTGATATTGATGCGGCCCTCGAGGGCTTTGTCATCGGTTTCGACCCATGCAAAGTTTGCTTTTTTTCTATAAATTCCGACGATGCGGCCGGAGCGGCGAGAGAGGATTTCGATGACTTCTCCGCGCATTTCCTGATCGTCCGGGACGGGGCCGCGTTGGCGGGGTTTTGAAGATGGGGCTGAAGTTTTGATGCGGACGCTGTCTCCATCGAGTGAGGTTTTGGTTTTATCGCGAGGGATGAAAATCCGAGAGTGGATTTTGAAATCGATCCCAGCGGCCTCGTTTTCAGCATCGCCTATGATGGGATAGAAAAAGGCGTGGCCGTTGGGGAGGAATTTGATCGACCCGGTGAGCGAACCTTTGGGGGCGGGTTTGGAGGGAGTGGATTTTGCTACAGTGGCTTTTTTGGCTTCGGGCATGGGTTTGGCCTCGCGAGGTATGACCAAGGCGTAAAGATTTTTCGCGCCGCAGGAGATGATTTTTGACTCCGTGAGGTCGATGAGGATTCCGGTCATTTCGCCTTTGCGGTCGCCGGGGATACCGAGGGTCTTGGCAATTTGGGTTTTGGAATAGTGTTGCTCCGGGTTGGAGCGGAAGAGTTCGAGAATCTGGTCGCGCATGGGGCAATGATGATGAAAATGAATTTATAAGGCCTATAGGACTTATCTGCCTATGAGGAGAGGTGATGGTCGATTTAGTGGAATCGACGATTGATGAATGGCTTAGAAGCTAAACGGATGACATCCTTCTGACAAGAAGGGGTTTTCTGGGTGTGCTGGAGGTTTCCGGGACCCTTAGATGGCTGTGATATCCGCCGATTTTTCTTAATTCAGATTTTTTGCGATCAGATTAATCAAAACTCACCATGATCGCTCGGTGGTCGGAGGCTTGTTGCCAGTTTTGAGTGGCGATGATGCGGGATTGTTTTTGATTGATATGTGGTTTGAGGGATTTCGAGACGGTGATGAAATCGATGCGACTGTAGCTTTCTTGGGAACTGAAATAATGGGTCCAATGATCTCCGTTTTGATCTGATATGTGGACGGGTGCTAGATAGTTTTGACTGCGGTAGTTGCCAAGAATCGTCTTGGTGCTCAGGCTTTCGATGTGATCGTTGAAATCTCCGTAAGCGATCAGGTGAGTTTCCGGATGTTTTAAAAAAATGGAATCGATGTATTTTCTAACATGTTCTGCCTCGTGAATACGGATTTCTTCCTGATCGTAGTCTGGGACAATACGTTTGGATTTTAGGTGGATTCCAATGAATCGGATCGTTTGGTCATGGATTTGAATGGATACATCAAGAATCCCGCGCAACATGGAATGTTCTGTTTCTTTGATTGTGATATCCGGCTGTGCTGTGGATATGATGGGAAAGCGTGACAGGATGGCGAGATGGCGTATGGGATCGGTTCCTCCAGTGTGATAAAAATGGGGGAGGTCTTTGCCTGCTTCTTTAAGAAGCTTTTGGATTTCCAGAACATCAGCTTCGCTGCCGATTTCCGAGAGGCCGATGATATCCGCGTCGCTATCGAGGAGAATTTCAACGATGGCTTTTTTTGATTCGTTGGATTTCTCGGGGTTCTGACTGGAGGTGAGCCAGTTTTTGAGATTGTAAGAAACGAATCGAAACGCTGCGGTTGCGGTTTGCTTGGAGGGGGGATGATTTGCCTGGGTGACCGATCCTGTGAGCGGCGGGATGTTTAGGAGTTCCTGACTCCAAGGTGGGGTTTCGGCGCGCTGATAAAACCAGGTTGCTGTAAAAATCAGCAGAGTCGTTCCCAGACAATAGGCAAAGCGAAGCCAGAGAGAGGACTTGCGCATGGAAGTGGGAGTGGTGCGAGATCAGCCCGATATGGCTGATGTTTGGGGGTTAAGCGTCGTGAGATTCGTTGTTGGTTGCGGGTTTGACGCGAGCGCTTTTTTCAGCAGCTTGCTTGTCATTAACGACCTCATCTTCTGAACGTGTGATTTCACGTTCAAATTCTTCACGGGCTTTTTTGAACTCGCCCATGCTCTTGCCGACACCGCGCGCAAGTTCAGGAAGTTTCTTGGCACCGAAGAGGAGAAGAATCACGACAAAGATCATGATCATTTCAGGTCCACCGATGGGACCTAGGAAGCCGAGGAATAAAGTGCTCATGTAGGTATGGTAATTGAGAAAAGGGTTTGGTGCAAGCGACAAGAAGCAGTTGCTTGCTGGCGGAATATCAGTGTTTACGGGGGCTTGGGTAAAGATATTTCAAGAAAGTCGGTCACGAAAGTCTGGATATCCGAAGGTTCGGATCGTTTCAATTTGGCCATTTTCGTGGAGAAGAGCGATGGCGGGATGTTTGACTCCGTTGAAAGTGGTGGTTTTCACCATGGTGTAATGGGCCATGTCATCGAAGATCAAAATATCGCCGATATGGAGTTCGCGGTGAAATGCGTAGTCGCCGATGACGTCGCCAGCCAAGCAGGTCGGGCCGCCGAGGCGGTAAATGAAGAGAGATTGATGGATTGGGATATTGGGGGATTTGGGGTCGGAGGCAAGATGGTAGGACTCGCCTTTCATGGTGACGGCGGGAATTGCCTCATTCTTAAGTCTTCTGTCTTGTGTCTCCAAGTCTTCCGTCTCCACCAGATACACATCAGGCCGGTAGGGCATTTCGATGACATCTGGCATGTGAGCGGTGGCGGATATGTCCAGGATAGCGAGCTTGTGACCGGCGGATTCGAACACATCCATGACTGTGGCGCGAAGCACGCCTGTGTGGATGGCGACCGCTTCGCCGGGTTCGAGCCAGACTTCGACCTTATATTTTTCCCTTGCTTGTTTCACGAGGTTGACGAGTCGGTCTCTATCGTAAAACGGTTTGGTGATCCAATGTCCGCCACCCATGTTGAGATAAGTGATTTGTTTGGAACTGAGCAGATCGCCGAATTTTTCGTCGACCGCTTTCAAGGTGGTTTCGAGGTCTGGTGAGTTTTGTTCACAGAGTGTGTGAAAGTGTAGGCCCGAGATACCTGTTAGATCGGCGCCTGCCAAATGATCCGCCGTGACTCCGAGGCGTGAACCGGGAACGCAGGGATCGTAAATGGGAGTCTGTCCGGTGGAGTGCTCGGGATTGACGCGGAGACCGCAAACGACCTCACCGTTGATGAAACGCGGATGGGCGAAGATTTTCTCCCGGAAGCGAAACCATTGGGAGAGGGAATTGAAATCGAGGTGGTGGGTGAATTCTAACAGTTGATCGATGTCTTCCTCATCGTAAGCAGGAGAGTAGGTGATGATATGTTTGCCAAAATGTTCTCTCGCAAGCATCGCTTCCCAGAGCCCAGACGCACAGCAGCCATCGAGGTCTTTGGTGATGTGAGGAAACGCTTTCCAACACGAAAAACCCTTGAGAGCTAGGATGATTTTACAACCCGCCTGATCCGCTATCTCTCGTAAAATCGCTGTATTGCGCTGCAGTGCGGGAATAGAAATGAGGAACATGATTGCGCCGCAGGGTGTTTGGGGAGTAAGGGGAGAGTCAAGAAGGATGATTCATGCCTCTTAAAATCAAAAATCAACTGAGCAGTGTGAGCATTAGCGTACATTATCCATTAAGACAAAGTCTTAACCGCTTTGACTTAGGGGCTATTGATCAGCTTCGATTTTGGTGATGGGGCGTTCGGGGGAGCTCAATATGCCTTTGGTGACGAAGTCGTGATTCCACGAGAGTTTGACTTTGGTGTCGGGTTTGAGCGATTCGATGACAGCGAGGATCTCGGCGGGAATTTTTGCTTTTTCTTGATTGTCTTTGATGAGCACTTGGAAGGTGGTTTGTTTGGGGTCGCCGTATTCGCCTGGTTTTTGATAATCTAGGTATTCGATGATCTCGAAGGTGGCGAGTTTGCCAGAATGACCACATCGATCGGGGCAACTGCTGGTGCGGCCCATGCAACGGTGGTCTTTGATACCGATGAATTTCGCGACCGTGGAGTGTGAGGAGATTAGCTCGCGTTTCTCCGGTGCGGGATCTTTTCGTATGTCATCTTGCTTTGCCGCAGTGTTCAAAGATTCGGTGCTGGATTCTCCCGCGATGGGTTGCCCGATTTCCAACTGACGATTGGATTCAGGAGACTTTGCTGAGATCGCAGCATCAGACGTTGCGTCACGGTTGAGTTCAGATGTCGCTTTATCTTCGTCCGTTTGCGCCGGTGCAGCAAAAGCATCTGTTGATGAACCCGCGGTCGCGTCAGTTGGGGGTGATATTTTGAGGGTGCTTGTTGCGCTTGGCGCAGCTGCGATAGACGGCACAACTGGCACGATTGCGGATGAGGTTTTTTTCTCCGATGTATTTTCTGCATCCGATTGATATAACGATTCTTTTTTTAGCGGTCCCTCGTTCAAGGCCAATTGATCAGGTAAAGCTGAAGCATCTGAAGCCGGTGCTGGGGTAGGTAGGTTTTCTCCAGCTTCTTCGCCGCCTCCGCCGCTGAGACCGGCACCGCTTGCTGATTTCCGGCGCATGTAGGAATCTTTTCCTTTAGCCAAATCCATGGATCCCTCTGAAAATGCAGTTGCTCGGGAATGGGCAACTGTGTCATCCGGCGGGAGTTTGCCCTTTTGCAGATTTGCAATGGAGTTATCAACTTCTCTTTTGGCTTCCTCTGCAGGAACGGTGACTTTTGCGGCTGGAGATGACAATCCGGAATTTTTCTCTTGGTAGGCCAGATCCTCATTGAGTGAGTCGATTTTCATTCCTCTTGTTGCGGGCATTTCCGAATTCAACTCGGGATTCTCAGAAGCCATCGTGAGTGGCAGTTCTTTAGTAGGAGAAAAGATGAACTGTTTGATGAAAAGTGTTACGGTCAGAACGGCTGCAATTCCGAAAATTGTGCGGTAAGTGGCGCGGGGGTTGACGGAATTCTTGTCTGCGCGGGATGAGTTTTTAGGGCCGATGATGGGATCGAGCTTCTCGCGTTTGGGTGGGGAGAGTTTCCAGAAGTGATCGGAGCTGGAAGGCGGTGTTTCGAGCAGAAGAGAATGTATGGCTTTGGTCCGGTTGAGGAAAAGCTGGAGTTCGGGGTCGGCAGCGCAGAGGGCTTCGAGCTCGGCGGCTTCGAAGGGAGACGCCTCGCCAAGAACCCACGCGGTGATGCGGGCTTCGAGGTTTTCGTTAGGGACTGTGTGGAGGTCTTTCATTTAGCGGAGCGGGTGATTTTCTTTTTCAACGCAAAGTCGCGAAGGGAACGCAAAGAGAAGAGGGATTTACGATTGATGATTGATGATTTTGGATTTTTGAATGAAAGAGAATGGATTTGGCCAATTACTTGAAATTTGAGATTTGAGATTTGAGATTTCAGCCTTCGGCTGTTTCGATGCCTAAGAGGCGCATCGATGTGGCTAGGGATTTGAGGATGTGGTGGAGTTTGTAACCGACGTTGGAGACGCTGAGGTTGGTTTGGTGGGCGATTTCTTCGTAGCGGAGGCCGGAGAGGTATTTGAGGGAGACGAGGGTTTTGTCGGGTTCGGGGAGTTCGGAAATGAGGAGTTGGAGAGTGCCGATGGCTTCCATTTTGCTGAGTGAGCTGTCGGCTTCAGGTGCTGGGGCTTCGAGTTCTTTGGAAAATTCTGAAATAGTTTCGAGAGGGGTGTTTCGCTTGTTATCGCGGATGTAATTGAAGGCCAGATTGCGGACGCATCGGAACAGCCAAGAGCGGGGGTTTTCGACTTCGTTCCAATGAGAATGGAGACGCAGGAAGGAGTCCTGAACGATGTCCTCGGCGGCTTCTCGCTGCCCAAGGATGCCAAATGCGTAACGCAAAAGGGCTGATTCCTCGGCGTCAAATATTTGGCGGAGCGTGGGTTTTTCCTCCATGGTTCGGGTCTTTACTGGGGTAGGTAATACAGACATCTCTCCATCGGTTTTTAGGTTGGTGGAGCTGTTTGTATACATATCCATGAATCGATTTTTGCATGCTTCATGGGTTAAGACACACCAAAAGGACGATCCTTAGATTTTTTTGGATTTTTT
>JBILAN010000152.1:0-2549 GCA_044354135.1 Luteolibacter sp. | reverse complement strand
GAAAACAGCTCGCGGGCGGTGTAGGCCATGCCGATGGATGCGGCGGCGTCGCCACCTTCGGCCCACTCGAAGCGGGTGGTTTCCTTTTTAGGGTCGATGGGGCTGTGGCGATAGATGGGCCAAGCACGATCCGCGAATCCCTCTCGCACCCATTCGAGATAGGTGTCGCGGAATTTTGCTTCGGCCAAACCGCCTCCAATGACAACTAGGCCGGGATCGAAGGTTCTAACAAGATCGGCGATACCGTAGCCGAGGATGAAGCCTTGTTGTTTGAAAAGCTGGATTGCAAGGGAATCGCCGTTTTCCGCGAGGGTGCGGAGTTTGAAAGCTTTTTCATCGATGAGTCCATCGGTTTCATTGAGAGAATGATCGGACCATTTGTCTTTCTGGAGTTCGAGATGGAGACGGCGGCGGAGGGCGACCAGAGAGACCCATGCTTCGAGGCAGCCAGTGAGTCCGCATGTGCAGCCTGGGAGTGCGCCGTCGTCTTCGGTGAAAGGGACGGAAATGTGGCCGACCTCAAGAGCGAGACCGTTTGTTCCTTCGTAGAGTTTTCCGCCAGGGAGAACAAAGCCACCTCCGAGTCCGGTTCCTGGGGCGACGAGTAGGAGCGAGCCGAGGTGTTTGTGACGAATTGCGTATTCACCAACCGCTGCTGCGTTGCAGTCGTTGGTCATGTGAACGGGGATATTGAGGAGCTTGTTGAGCTCGGTGCAGATATCGGTGCCGACCCAGTCATCGCCGAGGTTGGCTTTTCCCCAGATTACGCCATTTGAGGACGGAGCTGGAACATCGAGGCCGATACCGCCGATGTCTTTTCGATCTATACCAGCATTTTTTGTAAGTTCATCGAGAGCAGCTTCGAGTTGTTTGAACGTGGCGCGGTAGCCCTCTTTGACGAGGCTCTTCACTTCGACAATGGGACCGACCTGATCTCCAGATGAATTGATGATGACAGATTTGATAGTGGAACCACCGATATCCAATCCCGCGAAATGCTTAGCCTTTGACATGCACATATCGTGTTGCGGGTGGGCGTGTTTCGTCAAGATACAAGGGTGGTGTTTTGGGGGATTGGGGGAGAATGGGATTTCTTCTAAATCAAAAATCAAAAATCATCAATCGGAAATTAATTCTTCGATCGGAGCAATGGGGTTTTTGAATGAATAGCAGGGGGACAGGAATGTCCCTTCTCCTTAGGGTAAGGCTTTGAAAGTTGCGTTGATGAGGATCTTTCCTTCTTTATCAGCGATGGCGTTAAGTTGGATACGGGTGATGCCGGGGTTGGGTTTGTCGTGGGGTTTGGGTGGTGGATCGGCGGGAGAGGCGGTGGGTTTGGTGGATTGAGGGGAAGATAGATCGAGTTGCATGTTGGCTTGGTCTTGGCTGAGAATGAAGCCGGTATCGGTGGCAGTGGAGCTTGCAGGGGTAAAAAGGTTCCAGGTAATTTTATCGTTGGTTTTCAGACCAGTTAGAGTGTCGGTGATGGTGATGATTTGTTTTTTTTCATCCATGGTGAATTCACGGGTGGCAGTGGCGTTTTTGGGGAGATCGAGAGGTGCAGCGAGGTCCACGAGAGTTTGGTGTTTAAGTGCTCCTTTGGATGTAATGATTTCTGATTTACCATCCATTTGATGGAGTTGGCCGTTGTAGGTGAGGGTGTTGTGGGAAAAGTTATTGAGACGGAACACCGACCAACGAGCGCTGTCTTGGGTCATTTCGAAGAGGTTGATGCCGGATGATTCGAGCGGGTGATAGCTTTGTACACCCAGATCGCTGGTCCAGCGTTTGCCCTTCCAATCGATCACGAACGACCCCGCATCCATGTGGCCGTGGCTCACATTGGCTTTGCCAGCTTTGATACCGAGGAAAAGATCTTTGGAAGCGAAGCCGGTGCGATGAATCGCTATGGGGCTCAATCCAGTTCCGAGGAAATGATTGGCTAGGGATTTCTCGTTGGGATCGAATTTTTCAGGAACCCAAAATGCAGCGAGTGCAAGAAAACGATCATGAGCCGTGGCATCGAGTTGATCATAAGTTGGTGCTATGAAATCGCTGAGTAATCGGCTTTGGTTTTGTTTCGCCATCCAACACATGGCTGGGTTGAATTTAAAATTACCATCGTGATTATCACCATAGCAGAAAAGCCTGTTGCTAGTGCCATGGACTTGGCGAATGAAGTAGCCGCTTTGGAGAAAGCCCGGATGGTAGAGAATGGTTTCAAAGGGACTGTTAGAGGTGCGTAGTGCCTCGATGGTAAGAATCGTATAGATGGTTCCGTAAGACCAGTAGCCGCCGCCTTCGGAGTAGGCACCATCGGGTGGGTAACCTGCATTTAGACCTCTGGGAATGGCTTGGGTTGCGGCTGCTAACGCTTTTTTAGAGAGCTCGGGCTCAAGATCTCTGAGAGCGATGGCGGATAAGACCAAGCCGCCCATGCAGACTTGGTTCCAGTTGTTGTGCCGATTCATCACGTAGTCGTGGCGCAAGGTCGATTTCAGACCTTTTTCGATTAATGTATGGGTAATGATTTTCTTATCTTTTTCTGT
>JBILAN010000148.1:0-2706 GCA_044354135.1 Luteolibacter sp. | reverse complement strand
CTCAAAACGTTCTTCTACATCTCGATGTAAAAGCGATGTCGGCCGATACCAAACCCATCCCGCAAATCGTCCGCGATTCTCTACCATGGACCGCGCACTTTCATGCCAACGACCCCAACCTCCGCGGTCCGGGGATGGGAGATGTGGATTTCCCAGCCATCGCCGCCGAGCTAATTCGTGGCGGTTATGACAAATGGGTTTCGGTCGAAGTGTTCGATACCACGATCCGTCCCGAAATCTTGGCGGAAGAGAGTATGAAACATCTCCGCGCCGCATTCCGTTAAAATCCTTTCCTAATTAAAAAATATCACCAAACATCCCCCAGCAGTCACATGAAAAACCAACTTACCGAAACCGAAGCCGAACTTCTCGACCGAGCCGCAACCAAGGGTCCACTTGGAAAAGCCGCGATCTACGCAAAACTCTCCGGCCCTGGTTGGCTGCAAGGTGCGATCACGCTTGGCGGTGGTTCGCTGGCGGGAGCACTTTACCTCGGCATTCTTTTCGGGCCGCACATGCTATGGCTTCAACCGCTCGCTATGATCTGCGGAGTCATCATGCTCTCGGCGATCACCTACGTAACCCTTTCCACAGGAGAAAGACCCTTCGGCCTCGTCATGCGACGCGTTTCCCCCTTTCTGGCGTGGGCTTGGATTATCGGTGCCGCAATCGCCAATATGATTTTTATCCTTCCACAATTCTCCCTAGCTACCGCGGCGATACAACAAAACATTGCCCCTAGCACCGCCTCAGCCAGTCCTTACATCGTTGGTGGAGTTTTATTTCTCATATCCGCTATAATTGTTGCAGCCTACAACAAAGGCGGAAATGGGATTGTATGGTTCGAACGCATACTTAAAATCATGGTGGGTCTCATTGTTCTGTCTTTCGTGGGTGTTACGGTGACCCTTATTTTCAAAGGAGCAGTCGATTTGGGATCCATCCTGAAAGGCCACATTCCGGATTTCTCTTACTTATCGAATCCCACCCCAGCCTTCAAAGAAGCCATCGCTCTCACCGGTGAAAACTCCTCACACTGGACTAAAATCGTTACGACTGACCATGCTGGCATCATGATCGCGGCTTTCGGCACCGCAGTCGGTATCAATATGACCTTCTTGTTGCCTTACTCAATTCTGAAAAGAAACTGGGGTAAGCGTCACCGTGGATTAGCGATCTTCGATCTCTCACTCGGACTCATTATTCCTTTTGTTATCGCAACAGGTTGCCTTGTGATTGCCTCGGCTTCACAATTCCATGGTAAAGCTGGCGACGTTATCGATGAAAAAGGCGATATCATACCAGCCATGCAAGGCTCTTATAATGAAGCTTTAAAACCCATCCTCAGTAAAATCGTCGCCGATGGCCGCGCTGAAACGCCAGAAGCCGCTGCTGCCTTACTCACTCCTGCTGACAAAAAAGTCGCCGCCATGCTTGCCCGGCGTGATGTCGCTCAACTTGCCGCTGCACTCGAACCTTTCACCGGAAAATTTCTCGCGCAGAAAATCTTCGGTTTCGGGGTGTTAGGGATGGCGGTCTCGACCATCATCATGCTGATGCTGATCAACGGCTTCTGCGTCACCGAGGCCATCGGTCAACCGAATAACAAAGCCGCTCATCTCATCGGTGCGATGCTTCCTGGTATCATGGGTTTCTTCAACCCCGCGATCTGGACCGGAGCTTCGAAAGCCGCACTCGCCATACCTGCTTCTACGATCGCAGGCTCACTCATTCCCATCGCCTACTTTACCTTCTTTCTCCTCATGAATTCCAAAGCCACCCTCGGCAGCGAAATGCCTAGTGGCGCACGTCGACTCCAATGGAACACCCTCATGCTGCTCGCTACCGGACTCGTCAGCTCCGCAGTGCTATGGGTCAATTACCAAGGCATGAGCGCACCCGGACTCAAAGGAATCATGTCCACCGCTTGCATGATCACCCTGCCGGTTTTGTTACTGATCGGCATCATTGGATTCCTCCGCAAAGACAAAGTCAGAGGGTAAAACCCATTTCAATCCGTGAGATGAAGCCAAACGGGGTTTTCCTACTCCTTTGGCTCCAAACTGGTCTGATCGATTCCTCGCATTGGCTCGATGTCACGCGCCTAATTCAGACCCGCGAGGATTTTGAATCTTCTCACCTCCGTACTTGCACTTTCTAACCTAATCCTGAATTCTTCTTATATGGATTATGCCACCGAAACCGAAGTCGCCGATGCAGCCAAACACCTTCGTTCCCTTGAAAAAGGGCTGAATGAGATCCTCTTCGGTCAGGAAGAAATTATCAGCCTTGTCATTACCGGCATCCTTGCCCGCGGTCACATCCTTTTGGAAGGTCTGCCTGGCCTTGGAAAAACCGAGCTCGTCAAGGGACTTTCCAAGCTTCTTAAACTCGAAAACAAACGCGTCCAGTTCACACCCGACCTTCTTCCCGGCGATATCACCGGAAATCCCATCCTTCAGGAGGTCGATGGTCGACGTGAGTTCGTTTTTCAACCCGGTCCCTTGTTTGCAAACATCGTGCTCGCCGACGAGATCAACCGTGCATCTCCAAAAACCCAGTCCGCCTTGCTTGAGGCCATGCAGGAACGCCGCGTCACAGTCCTCGGAAAAACCCACGAACTTCCCCTACCGTTTTTCGTTCTCGCCACCCAAAACCCCATCGAACTCGAGGGCACCTACCCGCTTCCCGAAGCGCAGCTTGACC
>JBILAN010000095.1:0-9010 GCA_044354135.1 Luteolibacter sp. | reverse complement strand
GAAAAGATCTACACCCGTTTCACAGGTTATGTCGGCGGTAAGAAAGTTGAAACTCCTCACAAACTCCGCGAGCGCCGTCCTACCATGTTGGTTGAGCGTGCGGTTTGGGGAATGATTCCTAAAACCCGTCTCGGACGCGCACAGTTCGGTAAACTCAAAGTTTACGCCGGTGCCTCCCACCCACATGAAGCGCAACAACCGATCGCTCACGAAGTCCGCTAATTTTTATCTTTCCTCATATTATGCCAGCTACTCTCACTCATAGTTCCACCGGACGCCGCAAAACCGCTGTTGCCCATGCACGGGTTACCGAAGGTTCCGGAGAAATGACCATCAACGGTCTCTCCTTTGAAGAATACTTTCCTACGATCGATCTTCAGAATGCAGTTATCGCACCTTTCCAAGTGGTGAACATGGTCAATAAGTTTGACGTGCAAGTCATCGTTAAAGGTGGTGGCAAAAACGCACAAGCGATTGCAATTCGCCATGCGATTTCCCGCGCTCTTACCAAAGTTGACCCGGCTAACCGCGGTTTGGTGAAACCAGAAGGTTTCCTTACCCGTGACCCACGCATGAAAGAGCGCAAGAAGCCAGGACAACCAGGCGCCCGCGCCCGCTTCCAGTTCTCGAAACGTTAATTTCCCTTTCGAGTCAATTTTCACAAAAGCCGCATCACACGATGCGGCTTTTTTCTTTTGCTATAATTTGTATTTGCGCAACATTCGGAATGAATCGGTGTTTAACACGAATCATATGAAAACAAATTTATTACTTCCGGGTGCTGCGCTGGCAATTGGTTTGGGTGTGGGCTTTGGAGTTGGGAAATCCGGAGGTGGAGCTGAATCCGATGTCGCTGCCATTGAAAATCAAATGCGCACACGCGGTTCGGATCGTGGTAGTATGGATTCATCACGCGATTCCAAGGATGATAAAAAAGTTCGCAGTTTGGATGATATCTATCGACAGCCAGGTCAGAGCAATCGGATCCAATCTTTGTTGGATTTTTACACCAATCTTAGCCCGGGGCAATTTTCTTCAGAGGCGGATAAACTCGAAGCACTGCCTTTCAATGAACGCATTCTTGCTGGAGTGCTGCTTTTTGGAAAATGGGCGGAAGTCGATCCGACAGCTGCTATGGCTTACACCGATACCATGGGATTCGGTGGTGCGTTTGTGAGACCGACTGTGCTGCAAGGTTGGGCGAGCACGGATCCGGTGAATGCGGCTAAATATTATTCTGAGAATCCCGCCCAATTCGCGATGATGAATATGATGGGTGGCGCGGGTCGAGGCGGCATGGGCACGCAAGGGCCGGCTGAAATCATTGCTGGTGAGTGGGCAAAGCAGGATCCAGCAGGAGCTATGGCCTGGGCATCGGGTTTAGCGAGTAATAGCTCAGCTGCGATGAGCACGGTGGTTTCAGAAGTAGCAAAGACCGATCCGATGAAGGCCGCAAGCATGGTCGGCGAGATGAAAGAGGATGCACGAGGTGAAGCCTATCAGAGTATTGCTAAGCAGTGGGCGAAGAAAGATTTCAATGAAGCAGCGTCATGGGTTGCGGGTCTTCCGGAAGGAGATCGTGCTGCAGCGATGTCTTCCGCTGTCGAGGGGCTTGCAAGCAGTAATCCGGCATTAGCAGCTGCTGAGTTGGGAAAAATGACCGATCTTGAAGCCCGTGCGAATGCCGTGCCTATGGTTGCAAAAAATTACGCCAAGACGGATGTGCAAGGCTCGATGACTTGGTTGAATTCATTGGATGATGAAGCGAAGCGTGAGTCGATGCGCGAGGTGATGCCAGTGTGGGCATCTGCGGATTCGGCGGCTGCGCTGAATTTCATCAAAACTCAAACTACACCTGAGGTAAAAGATCGCGCGGCGGAAAGCTACATTTGGAGCAATCGTACGAGTACACCTGCAGAGCTTGTTGAAGTAGCGGGAATGATTAGTGATGAAGGATCTCGTAACCGCTCTACAGGCATTGTTGCTGCGCGCTGGATGCAGGAAGACAAAGCGGCGGCCACGGATTACATCAATTCGACGGATTCGATTCCTGCTGAAATGAAAGAACGTCTTCTCAGTGGTAAATCCATGTGGGGTGGTGGTCGTGGACGTGGGCGCTAAGGTGACTAAATTATTATCATTTTATCATAGCAATCGAATTCCCATTGGATTAAACAACAGACCATTATGAGTGCGGGTCCCAGTATAGTTATCATCCTTGTCGTCATCATTGGCTTGTTAGCAGTCATCGGTATTTTTATGATGATTGTCTACAACGGCCTCGTGCAGTTGCGTAACGTGTATAAAAATGCGTTCTCGCAAATCGATGTGCAGTTGAAACGTCGCTATGATTTGATTCCGAATTTGGTCGAAACCGCCAAAGCTTACATGGGTCATGAGCGCGAAACACTAGAAGCAGTCATTGCAGCCAGAAATTCGGCGTCTACGGCGCGTGAGGCTGCAGCGGCCAATCCAGGAAGTGCAGCCGCGCTGAGCCAACTTGGCCACGCTGATGCGGGATTGACCGGAATGATGGGCCGCTTGTTCGCGGTTTCCGAAGCTTATCCTGATCTCAAGGCAAATCAGAACATGATGCAGCTGACAGAAGAACTGACCACGACAGAGAACAAGGTCGCTTTCGCTCGCCAAGCATACAACGATTCGGTTCTGGCGTTCAACAACAAGCGCGAGGTTTTTCCTAACAATATCATCGCAGGAATATTTTCGTTCCAAGAAGCGGCATTGTTTGAAATCGAAGCACCCGCTGAGCGAGTCGCTCCGAAAGTTCAATTCTGAACTCTCATAGATTTACACACCGATGAACTTTTTCGAGGCACAAGAACGTGCTAGAAAATCGAGCCGCTTGCTGGTCTTGTGGTTTGCACTGGCTGTTATCGGCGTGATCTTGGTGATTTATGTCTGCGCTACGATCGCCTGGCAAATGAGTAGTCCTGATCAACATAGTATCTATGTTGCCACAGAAGTTAGTCAGTTAGGTATTTGGAATCCTGAGCTGTTGTTATGGACCACGGTTGTTGTTGGAGGTGTGATTTTTATTGGAAGTCTTACGAAGCTTTCACAACTTTCAGGTGGAGGAAAAGTGGTGGCGGAAAATTTGGGAGGTAGACTCGTTGAGCCGGATACAAGGAATCATTATGAGCGACGTTTGTTGAATGTCGTGGAAGAAATGGCGATCGCTTCAGGAGTTCCGATTCCAGAGGTGTGGATCATGGATAACGAACCTGGGATCAATGCTTTTGCTGCGGGCTCGGATCCTGCCAATGCGGTCATAGGGGTGACCCGTGGTACCCTGGAGCGCTTGAATCGTTCTGAGCTACAAGGTGTGATCGCGCATGAGTTCAGTCACATTCTCAATGGCGATATGAAATTGAATATCCGTCTGATGGGATGGATTTTCGGATTGGTGATGGTTTCAGTCATAGGTCGCTTTCTTTTGGAATCGCTGCGGCATTTCCGTGGCTCACGAAATTCAAAAAATGGTGGCGGTTTAATTATTGCTATATTGGCCGCAGGGTTGGTTCTTTGGTTGGTTGGATCAGTTGGAGTTCTTTTTGCACGCATGATCCAAGCTGCGATTTCAAGGCAACGCGAGTTTTTGGCAGATGCCTCGGCCGTACAGTTTACCCGATTGCCAGATGGGATTTCGGGAGCGTTGAAAAAGATCGGTGGTTTCGCAGAACACGGCCACATCATCGCACCTGCGGCTGCGGAAGCCCGACACATGTTTTTTGCTGGTAGCAGCTTGAGTTCATTGATGGCAACTCATCCGCCTCTTAGTCAGCGAATTAAAGCGATCGATCCGAAGTGGGATGGTGTGATGTTGGATGCGAAGCCTGTGAAGAGTCAGCAGGAGTTTTATGGTACAATGGGCTTTGCTGGACAGGTTCAAGAAGAAGTTGAGAGTGATTCATCCGTTGGCATGGATGACGATTCCAAAGTGCCCGAACTCAGTAAGACAGATGAATTGATAGGAAATAAAAGCGGTAATTTCTCCAAAGATCAGGCCAAGTCGTTGTTGCTGGGATTATTGATCGGGCAAAATCAGAACGGTGTCCAAGCAGTTCAGCAGGTTTTAATCTCTCGTGGATATGATTCGTCACAAATTAGCCAAGTGATTGAATGGAGTGAGAAGTTGGCGCAGAAAAAATCTGTCGAAAAATTAACCATGGTGGATCTTTCCTTGGCTTGGTTAAGGCGCATGAGTGTCGATGAAGCACGTGAATTTATTGCACTGACTCAAGAGTTGATCGAGGCGGACGGACAAATCGACATGTTTGAGTTTATGCTGCAGCAAGTCATCCGCAGACATGTGGAAATCGGTTTAGGCTTGGTCGCTGTTCCTAAAATGAAATTCCGGAAAATCATAGAACTCGAAGCAGAGGTCATGAATATTTTATCTGCTTTTGGAAAAATTTCAGGAGGGCAAGGGGTGTTAGATAAAGCATTTCAAGAATACCGTGAGCACACAGGGCGGGAGCCATACAAAACCGAAGTCGGTCTGGGCCATGTCGCAGAGGCTTTGGGTCAAATCAATGCTTCCACACCTCTGGTGAAACAACAGATCCTTCGCCTTTGTTCATTAGTCGTTATCGATGATGGCAAGGTCAACGATTTGGAGATCGAATTGTTACGGGCTACCGCGGAAGCGATTGGAGCACCCATTCCCGAGATGGTTCGGTTGGTAGCTTGAGCTAAATCCAGTCACATAAGCTGTATCGGCGCTTGCGTTTACGAACTTTCATTGGAAACTTTCAGCCGTGGAGGGAATTCAAAAGCCATGGTGGCGAAATATTTATCTGCTGGGATTCGATGCCCCGCTGATTGGGATCGTTTGGCTATTTCTTTTAGCCAAGACTTGGAGAGTTAACTACCACCCATGGGAGGCATATGTTGTTTTGGGCTTGTTGGTATGGTCGGCAAGGATTGCCACCAAGCTTTTGAAGAGCGCGATGATTACCGATCCGCATGAACCACTTCATGATATGCGCAAGTGGCTGACACGATCTGCAGTTTATGCAGTTATTCTATCTCTCCTGTTGATTATCATCTTTTTCCCGATGGCGATTTATACGCGGTTGCTTATTTTAGCGCTATTCATCATTGCCTATTTTGCCCTCGCCAATTTCGCGACTGAAACAGAAGGACAGATATCTTATCCCAAACATATATTGGCAGGTTTGGCCTTTGCCTTCGGGATTTCAATGATGGCACATATTTACCTGCCTTCTATGGGGCTTCTGGAGCTCTTTAGATCGCGAGAATTCATTTGTTTTGGATTGCTTTGCACGATCGCTTCCGCGGCGGTGGAGCATTGGATGCGGTCTAAACAAAACCAGAAAAGTCGATTTCCGGATGAATGGCAAATTTCCTTGCCGCTGACCTTATTGGGAGCTGCTGCCTTGGTTTTCGCAGTCCAGGCAGACAGTCAGGCAGAAACTCAGACGACACGTCCTTATTTCTATTGTGTCCTCACGGCGGCTGCGTTGCTTCAAGTTTTGAACCGCACTTTTCATCGTTTCGAATGTAATGATATCAAACTTTTGACCAGTGCGTGTTTCTTGGTCCCGGGGCTGATTTTTCAGGCTTATCGGATGAGTCTATGAATTCCTTCTTTTAGAGGTAATTGGTCGATTGACACCAAGGCATCCCTAGCTATCCTGCCGCCCCGCGCCGAGGACATTCGGGACTTTCTGTCTCGTGTTATCAAGGTGCGCCATCCAACCCGACAATCATAATTACGATGCCAACTAAGAAGAAGCCAGCTACCAAAAAACCGGTCGCGAAGAAATCCGCTGCGAAGAAATCCTCCGCTAGAGAAACCAAATACGTTTACACCTGGGGCGCAGGTAAAGCCGATGGACACGGCAAAATGAAAGCCCTACTCGGAGGTAAAGGAGCCAACCTTGCAGAGATGACCTTGATCGGTCTTCCCGTTCCGGCAGGTTTCACAATTACTACAGAGGTTTGCACCTATTACTACGATCACAAGAAAACCTATCCGAAAGTTCTGCGTTCGCAGATGGAAGCAGGTGTTGCTAACATGGAGAAAATCATGGGCTACAAATTCGGTGACTCAAAAGGTTTCCCACTTCTTCTAGCAGTTCGCTCCGGCGCTCGTGATTCGATGCCTGGCATGATGGACACCGTCCTCAACCTCGGCCTTAACGACAAGACCGTTGAAGCACTCTCCAAGGCAACCAAGAACGAACGTTTCGCATGGGATTGCTATCGCCGTTTCATCCAGATGTATGGTGACGTTGTTCTCGGTGTGCAGAAACGCGCGAACGAAGATCACGAGCCATTCGAGCACGCGATCGAATCCTACAAACACAAGAAGTATGGAAAAGACATCGTCGATTCCGAGCTTACGGCTGAGGACAACAAGGCGCTTGTTGCCATTTTCAAAAAACTCGTCAAAGATCGCACCGGTCACAGCTTCCCAGAAGATCCATGGGAGCAGCTCGATGGTGCCGCTGGTGCTGTATTCAGCTCATGGATGAATGACCGCGCGATTGTCTATCGCCGTAAGTACGGTATCCCAGCCGCATGGGGCACCGCGGTTAACGTGCAAGCGATGGTCTTCGGAAACACTGGATCAAACTCCGGTTCCGGCGTTGCTTTCACTCGTAACCCAGCGAACGGTGAAAATGTTCTTTACGGTGAATTCCTCGTTAACGCCCAGGGCGAAGACGTGGTTGCTGGTGTTCGTACTCCAGATGCAGTTGCAGGAATGGCGAAAGCACTTCCAGGTGCATTCAAAGACCTGATGAAAGTTCGTCAGATTCTTGAGAAACATTTCCGTGATGTCCAAGACGTTGAGTTCACCATTCAAGAAGGTAAACTTTTCATGCTTCAAACCCGTAACGGCAAACGCACCGCCGCTGCCGCTCTGAAGTTCGCTGCAGACATGGTGAAAGAAAAACTTATCGATTGGGAAACTGCCGTGATGCGCAATCCTGCTGATCAGCTCGACGCACTTCTCGCACCTGTCTTCGACATCGCTGAGACCAAGAAAGCGACTATTATTGCCAAAGGTCTCCCTGCCGGTCCTGGTGCTGCTTCTGGAAAAATCTACCTCAATGCGGATCGCGCTGAGGCAGCTTCACATCGCGGTGAGAAAGTTCTCCTCGTTCGCGTTGAGACCTCGCCGGAAGATCTTCGCGGCATGATCGCTGCGGAAGGTATCCTCACCTCACGCGGTGGAGTTTCCTCACACGCAGCTCTCGTTGCACGTCAGATGGGCAAAGTCTGCGTCTGCGGTGCCTCAGGTGTCGAAGTGGATTACAATAAGAAAACCGTTACAGCCGGTGGCAAGACTTTCAAAGAAGGCGATTTCCTCTCCATCGATGGAACCGCAGGAACCGTTTACGGCGGTCAGCTCGCCACCGAGCCTTCCGAAATCATCACCGGCCTGATCTTTAATAAAAAGTCCTCACAAGCCACTGAGAAATACAAAAACTTCGTCCAGCTCATGAACTGGTGCTCGCAAGCGACCCGCATGGGCGTCCGCACCAATGCTGACACACCAGAGCAAGTCCAGAACGCAGTTGCATTCGGCGCAGAAGGCATCGGCCTCACCCGTACCGAGCACATGTTCTTCGAAGGTGACCGTATCGACTCGATGCGTGAGATGATACTAGCGACCACCGAGGTGGATCGTAAGAAAGCCCTTAAGAAACTCCTTCCGCATCAGCGCAAAGATTTCTTCGGTATCTTCAAAGCACTTGCAGGCAAACCAGCGACCATCCGTCTTCTGGATCCACCACTTCACGAATTCCTTCCTCACAGCAAAGAGCAGCAGATGGATCTCGCCAAGAAGCTTGGCGTAAAAGTGGAGCAAATCATGCAGCGCGTTCGTGATCTGCACGAGTTCAACCCGATGCTCGGTCACCGTGGTTGCCGTCTTGCCATCTCCTATCCGGAGATCGCCGAGATGCAGGCGCAAGCCATCTTCGAAGCTGCGGCCGAGTGCGTGAAAAAAGGTATCCCTGTGAAGCCTGAAGTCATGGTTCCTCTGGTCGGATACGCCCGTGAACTCGAGCTTCAGGTCGAGATCATCCATCGCGTTGCCAAGGAAGTGAAAGCAGCCAAAGGCGTGAAGTTCGACTACCTTGTCGGCACCATGATCGAGGTTCCCCGCGGTTGCGTCACGGCCGACGAGATCGCCAAGCATGCCCAGTTCTTCTCCTTCGGCACCAACGATCTTACCCAAACCGCTCTCGGCGTCAGCCGCGACGACATGGGCTCCTTCCTCAATAGCTATCAGGAAAACGATATCTATCCGAAAAACCCGTTTGCTTCGCTCGACACCACCGGTGTCGGACAGCTGATGGAAATCGCTGTCGCCAAAGGTCGCTCCACCAAGAAGAATATCAAACTCGGTATCTGTGGTGAGCACGGTGGAGATCCGGATTCCGTGACCTTCTGCCACAAGCTCGGCCTCGCTTACGTTTCCTGCTCGCCTTACCGCGTGCCGGTCGCCCGCCTCGCTGCAGCACAAGCCGCCATTGCTGAAAAGCTAGCCAAGGCAGCCGGTAAGAAAAAGTAACCGTGGCGGTGGTTTGCAGCCACCATGCCATTTGAAAATTCACAAGCCGCGTCAGGAATTCCTGGCGCGGCTTTTTTGATCGCTAGGACTTTTCTCCAACGCTATTCATAGACTGTTTGCCAAAAATATTTGCCGAAACGTCTTCCAGGCCGGAACTCCAGACCTATATTCCGCAAGGCGGCATTTTTCCTAACCTAATAATCTTCCCGTTTCGGCAAAGATTTTTGGCAAACAGTCTACGTAAATTTGAGAAGATTTTCTCTTGGAAAATACGCAAATATGAGTATCTTTGATTTGTGATTTTAAGTTTCGGAGCACAGTCATCCCATAGCCGCCTGAATGGCGGGTGGTGATGCTTGTAGTATGTGGGATTGAGGGCTTGTTTGGCGATTGTGTTTTTTGACTCTGTTTATTGTGGGGGTGGTTTCGCGGGGATCTTTG
>JBILAN010000053.1:0-16806 GCA_044354135.1 Luteolibacter sp. | reverse complement strand
AATGAACCACTGATTAACACTGATTAACACGGATGCTAAGAGGATTAGAAAGAATTCTTCATTCACCTAAAAGGTGAGACTGAAAAAATTCATAACTCTTTGATTATCCGTGTCTATCTGTGTCCATCCGTGGTTCCATTTCTGTTTATAGGATTAGGTGGTTTTGGCTGGAAAGTCGCTATTTTAACCCGATGTCTCATTTGCTGCACGAATTTTTTAGAAGCAGTCTAAATTCCTTGTTTTACAAGCGATTCACCAAGCATCCATGCCCAGCTGCCTGAACAAGCTCCAAGAAAATCATTTTTTAACCGTAGAATTTACTTGAAGTGAAAATAGAAAAGTATTAAGACATTAAAACCAAAAGTGACATATATTCACTATGGATCAATTTCTTACAAAGTCCTTTAAAAGATGAATGTAAGTAATTGATGCAGATTTTCCCTGATACTTTCTGAAATTTCCCAATGAACTAGGAGAATTTAAATATCTCCCAAATCACCAAGAAATTTCAATCCGACAAAAACAATCGAAAACACAAACAAAAATAAACCATGAAACTAACACAAAAAACCAATAACAAAGCAATCAAGTCCGGCATGACGCTTCTCGAGCTCACCGTTGTTATCCTTGTTTTGCTCTCACTCATCGCGATCCTCTTCGTAGGTGCTCGCGCTTGGAAAAGGGGTTCAGACCGTGCAGGCTGCATCATGAACATTCGTAACGTGCAACAAGCTGCTCGTGGACACATGAACATGACCAACACTCCTAGCACAGTTCCTGCCGCCTCAGATATCTATGGAACAGATCCCAATGCGTATTTGCCAGAACCTGTTTGCCCAGGTGGTGGTGCATACACCTATAACACTGCCAACGCTGCTGCTGGAGCCGTATTTCTTACGTGCTCATTTGCTGCACCTGCAGATGGAGGTCACGTGCCAAGTAACACCGCAACATGGTAAGAAATCTATTTGAAAATTAAAAACCCTGACCCACTTGCTGATAGCGAGTGGGTCTTTTTTTGATTTGAAATTGGGAGCACGAATGAAATCGACCCGAAATCAGCTCAATCAATGGGAAGATGCGGCTTGGAGAGTAAAAATAGTCATCAGTTCGTCAAAGTCTGCTGCGCTGCCATTGCGATACATTATCCACTTTAAAAAATAGGGCGGGTGGGTATCGAACCTGTGACCAAAGGATTATGCGTTTGAAAATGGCTATTTTAAGGGCTCCGCCAGAATTCACGAGACTAAACTATAAGTAACTGATAATGGATGAGTTATGATATTATCAGGGTTTATCATTATCGATTTCGGTTAAGTCATGTGCGCTCTAGATTGTCCTATAATTGTCCCTTATGGTATTAGAAAATGTCGAGCGGAGCATGAAAATGCAATCTAGTTGAGCTAAAGAGTTCAACATGATTCAAAAGCATGGTAGTCGCTAATTCTGCTAGACTTACGGTTGACCTTAACCGCCGTAGATTCTCTACTGGGGCAGCATCCAGAAAGCCAGCCTGCTCCAAAGCTGTCGCGATCATGATTTCTGGAAATCAAAGAATTGATTTTCTGCCGATAATTGGTTTATTAGAAGCATGAGCACTCAAATTACTCTCATTCCAGCGCTGACAGCACTCGCATTCATGATCGGCAGTTCCACGCTCTCAGCGCGGACATGGACAGACGCGAAAAGCGGCAAGACGCTAGAAGCGGAACTTGTCGGACTCAAGGACGGCAAGGTCACCTTGAAATTCAAAGACGGCAAAACCTTTGAACTCGAGCTGGATCGTTTAATCGCGGATGATAAGGCATTTGCTGAAAAGGAAGCTGCGACTAAGCCACTGGGCGGCGCCACCGATTGGCCGACCTGGCGCGGCACGGCGCGGGACGGAAAATCGCCAGACACCGGCTTGCTTAAGGAATGGCCCAACGGTGGGCCAAAGTTGCTGTGGACATATGAAAATGCCGGCAAGGGCTACAGCTCGCCCGCGCTGGTGGATGGAAAAATTTATCTAACAGGCAGCCGCGGTGGCAAGGCGGAGGTAATTTGTCTTGATTCCAGTGGTAAGGAATTGTGGTCAGCGCCGATCGGTGCCGATCCAGGGAGCGGCTACAATACGGGATGGGGCGGGGGAACGCGTGGCGCGCCGACGGTAAGCGACGGAATGGTATTTGCGATGAGCGCAAACGGCGCGCTCGCCAGCTTCAACGCGAAAGATGGTAAACCTCTTTGGAGTAAGGATTTGGTGAAGGATTTGGGCGGGAAAATACCGGGTTGGGGTTACTCGGAATCGCCACTGGTGGATGGTGACAAAATCGTCGTTACTCCTGGTGGAGCTCTAGGAGCGATCGCCGCGTTTGACAAGAAAACCGGGAAAGAACTGTGGCGCAGCAAAGACCTTAAAGATGATGCGCAGTATGCTTCGCTAATTATTGCTACGGTGAAAGGCAAGCGACAATACATCCAGCTTTTCATGAACACCCTAGCCGGGGTGGATGCGGAAAATGGCGATGTCATTTGGAAATCAGCTTGGCCTGAAGGACGCACAGCGGTCATTCCAACGCCGGTCTATCATGACGGTTCAGTTTACATGACTTCCGGTTATGGCTCGGGTTGCAAACTGGTGAAAATCGATGGCGATAAGGCCGAAGATGTTTGGGAAAACAAGGTGATGAAAAATCATCACGGGGGCGTCGTGCTGGTGGAGGGCCACATTTACGGATTCTCAGACGGTGGTGGCCTCGTTTGTCAGGAGTTTGCGACTGGTAAGCAGAAGTGGAACAAGCGTGGCGAAGGCAGTCAGAAAGGCTCGGTTCATTATGCTGACGGAATGCTCTACTGCATGGATGAAGATGCAGGATCGGTCTTTTTAGCCGAAGCGAATCCCGATAAATACACCGAACTCGGCCGCTTTGAAATTCCTCGCCAAACAAAATTGCGCGAAGGCACCAATGGTAAAATCTGGGCACATCCGGTGGTGATCGGCGGCAAACTTTATCTCCGCGATCAAGATCTGTTCTTCTGCTATGACGTGAAGCGCTGAGCCTACCGGCTATTTGGCGGCTCCATCATTGCCGAAGCAAAACAGGCTCTTGTCTGAGCGGAAGATCAGGCGGCCTCCGACCGAAATCGGGGAGGCGATGACACCTTCCTCAAGCGCATGGCTTTTGATATTCGACAGCCCGTCTTTGGTGATCTTTCCGCTGAAAACCATGCCGTCCTCCCTGACACAATAGATCTGATCTCCCACGAGAAGCGGTGACGAATAATAAACCTGTGGCGCTTTCGGTAGGTTCGATTCCCAAATTTTCTCTCCTGATTTCGCATCCAGACAAGTCAGGCGTCCGCGATTCGGACCTCCATCCTTGAGCACGTAAAACTTTCCATCATGGAGAATTGGGGAACTGGCATCGGAGCCGAGTTGGTCGTTGCGCCAAGTCCAATGGGTTTCCGAAACATCGCCGCTGCCGTCCAAACGTATCGCGGCAAGTGAATCGCCTCGGTTGAAAGGAACCACGGCGAGCCCATCACCGACAACTGCTGAAGCGATGACCCGTTGCATGTCGGCACGCTTTGGATTGAAACCGCCACACTGCCAGATAAGCTTGCCGGTCTTCGCGTCGTGACCTGTTAGATGATCGCCGCCCCAAGTGATGATTTGCTCTTTGCCGTCCTTCTTGACGACGTGGGGCGTAGTGTAGGAATCGCCAGATTCCTTGCCGGTTTCAAATTTCCTGGAGGTTTTCCAAACTTCCTTACCGGTCTTTGGATCTAAGGCGACCATATAGGATTCGCCTTCCGTTTGCATCACCGCGACCACGACATGACCGCCCGCAAAAACGGGAGACGTTCCTTGATCCCACCAGAGTTTATCCTTGCCGTATTTTTCCTGAAGGTTGATTTGCCACAGGGGTTTCCCATCGAGATCCACACAGGCAACGGTGCCTGATTTGAAATAGGCTACGACGATATTTCCATCGGTGATCGGTGAGGAGTTCGTGGAGCTTCCGACGCGTTGTCCGCGCCCGGGAGTCATCGCACCGAACGATATGCGCCAGAGTTCTTTCCCCCAGGCATCGTAGGCCAGTAAACCGTCCTTGTCATCGATCGGGCTGGTGACGAAGAGCTTGTCCTTCCAAGCAATCGGGGTCGAGCAACCGCGGCCGGGGAGTTCGATTTTCCACAACAATTTTCCCGTCAGATCAAGGGGCGGTTGATCGCCGGTGATTGCGCCATTGCTGTGTTCACCGCGCCACGCAGGCCAGTTTCCGGCAGTAAGAAGACCCGTCAGTAATAAACTCGTTGCGAAAATTTCTGCTTTCATGACAAAGACATACGAAACTAGGCAGCGTGAATTGTCAAAATAATCAGGATCTCATTTCACTTCCAGGCAGACCGCCTCACCATTGTTAGAGCGAGCGAAGATCCTGCCATGAGCGAAAGCGACGTGAGCCCAGCTCACAGATGATAACGCTTTTACACGGCCATGTTCCTTCCAGCCGGCTTTAGCTGGCTCACCACATATGATATCTCCGGTTTCTGAGAGGATCACCATCTGTTCGCCGACCATTAGCGAGCTGCCACGGGTGCCCGGCATCTTTGAGCGCCAGCGTGGTTTGCCGGTTTTCATGTCCATGCGGATGAGTTCTGCATCGATATTCTTATCGCCGAACACACCAAGTATATCGCCGTCCTTGAGAATACTGTTTTGGAAAATCATGCGGATGTCTTCATCCTTGTGGAGCACTTTAGGTTCACTGCCCGAAACATCAATGACCACGTAGCCCATGCCGTAGCCTGAGGCGAGAAACATCATGCCCTCATGGTATTGGGGATTGCTTGCATTCACGTCATAGGAAGTCCGCCAGCCGAATTCGAAAACCGGCTTGCCCTTGCCATCCAGATTGTAGGCCACCAGTTGGCGGCCGTGAAACGCAGCGACGAGTTCACGACCCTTGTGAGTGAAAAAAATCGGTGCCGCGTATCCCGGCTTGGTGTCATCGCCCGATTTCCAACTCACTTTGCCAGTGGATTTTTCAAGTGCGTATAATCCTCCGTCGTCCGCACAAGGCAGACAATAGAGTAGATTTCCTTTCACCACCGGTGGGGCGGAGTATCCCCAATCGGGTATCTTGCCCTTGAAATCTTTTTTGTAATGCACATTCCATTTAGGTTTGCCGTCGACCATGGACAGGCAGAATAGATTGCCGGTGCGGCTGAGCGTGTAAACAACATCTCCGTCAATCGTTGGCGTGGCGTTCGGCCCTCCTTCGTAAAGTTTGGGGTCGAGTTTCTCGGGGTATTTATGAATCCAGATTTCTTCCCCCGTCGCCGCATCGAGGCACCAAACGATGTCGGTATTGTCCTTGTTGCCCATGACCACGACTTTCTCTCCGGAGATCGCAAAGCTGGTGCAGCCTTTGCCCAGATTTTTGCGCCAAAGTTCCTTTGGCTTCTCCTCTTTCCAATTCGTGCGGATTTTGCCTTCCACGATTCCCGATCCCTCAGGACCCAGTAAACGCGGCCAGTCTTGGGAAAGCGCGAGAGTAGGAAAGCATACGAGGAGGAGTGAAATTGTTAGGCTTTTCATGATGGTCGAAGTAAGTATGAGAAGGCGAAGTGATTGTGCCCAATGCGGTTGAACACTTGACAAGCTAAATGGTTACACAGAACCTACTCGAAGCTAGGAAGTTTTTTCTTTTTCGCACGGACAAGCTCCAGCCAAGCTATCGGCAGCATACTAATTTTATCCAACTCACACTCCATCCATGCGCATCGCTTCCCTTGCCCTCGCACTGTCCACCGCCGTCCATGCACAAGAAACGCCTTCACTTACTCCGACCATCGTCGAAGCAGAGCGGATCGATGAAGAGCCAGCAGCTGTCAGCGTGATTTCCAGTGAATCTCTCGAACTTTTCCAGGCGAACTCGTTTTCCGACCTCACAGGAATCGTTCCGGGATTCAATGTGGTTTCCGCGGACTCACGCGGCTATGGCCAAGTGGTCACGATGCGCGGATCCACCAACACGCTTTTCTTCGGCCCGCCTGCGCTTGGGCTCATGATTGACGATGTTCCCTTAGGCCACGCCTTCAGCTATCCTTCCGAGTTGTTAGAGCTCGAGCAAGTGCGGGTTCACCGTGGTCCGCAGGGACCGAATTTCGGCCGTAATGGTCCCGCCGGGATGGTGGAAATGTTCACCCCGCGTCCGGGCGAAAAGTTCGCCGGTAGTTTGACCACGGAATACGGCTCCTACGATCAGGTTGGGCTCGGACTGCAAACTTCAGGACCGCTCGGCGGCGATTTTTCTCACACCCTCCAGCTTTTCCATGGCCAACGCGATGGATATATTCGCAACAGCTTTCTCGGCGATGAAACCGACGACCGCGAGGCCACTGGCGGGCTATTCAATCTGTTCTGGAATCCCAGCGATGATTTCGAACTGCGGCTCCGCTATTATACCGAGTATGTGAATGACGGTTCCCAGCGGCTCAGCTCGTTGTTCAGTCCCGATCCGTTCCAAGATTCATCGGATTTCCTCGGATCTACGGATCTGGAGCGCCACCAGTGGTCAATCCACAGTCGTAAGGATCTGAATTGGGGAAAGATGGAAACCATCACCAGCTACCAAACTTGGGAGCTTGATCCCTCGACAGTGGATTTAGATCTAACAGATGGAACCACGCCGTGGGTCATTTTCAATGGCACACCGCTTGCAGGATTACCGGCTGACGCAAGGTCCGCCATTACCCAATCTCAGGATCTTGTTTCGAACGAAATACGTTTTTCATCCTCAGATGAAAGCGCGCTTCGCTGGAAGGCAGGCTTGTTCCAGATGTGGATCGACAACGAAGGAACCGCCCTCAGAACCACCGTAGTTCCCTTCTTATTTCCCACCGTTAACGACACCACCCGCTTCGACATCAAACAGCTCAATCTGGCCAGCTTCGGAAATGTGACATGGCAGATGAACGATTCACTCGCTTTGGACGCCGGGCTTAGACTCGATTATCACGAATCCGAAATCGACCGCGTGAAAACCGACATCACCACCGCGATCGATACCGTCCGTGGCTCTCAGGACGATCTGTTTTTATCTCCTGTCCTCGGCCTCACTTATGCCATCACCCCTACTTTGGATGGCTTTATCCGCAGCAGCATCGGCAACAAGCCCGGCGGATTCACGGCCTATGTCGATTCGGCCAATGGCCCCGAATTTGATCGCGAAAGGAACTGGTCGAACGAAATCGGATTCCAATATGAAAACTCGGATCACGATCTGCGAATCGGGCTGCGCGCTTTCTGGGATCAGATCGACGATTACCAATTTAACCAGTCCGTGCCGTTCAGTACCGACTTCGCTGTCGTCAATGCCGACGAAGTCACTTCCCGCGGAGTTGAGCTAGATCTTGCTTGGGCGCCGATCGAGCGCCTCACCATCCGCAGCAGCGTGGGTTATGTGAACGCTGAGTTCGATTCCTACACGGATCCGTTCACTCCAGGCGTGAACTTCAATGGTAAAGAAGTTCCCTTCGTGCCTGAATACACTGGCAGCGCAGGTATTCGCTATGACTTCGCAAGCGGTTTCTTCGCCCAGACCTCGGCGCGAGTCTCCGGCCCGACCCGTTTTGATGCCGCCAATACCGGCACTTTCACTCAAGATGCATACGTCGTTTGGGATACTGAAATCGGCTATACGACTGAGCGTTTCACCATCGCTCTTTTCGGCCGTAATTTGCTCGATGAGCAATACTACTCTTTTATCAATCCACAGATCGCCGCAGGATCACCGGGAAACCCTCAGTTGTTCGGATTACGCCTCCGCAAAGAGTTTTGATCGAAATATTCCGTGCGCTTCGTAAACTAAGGCTTATTCTCCAAGTTTGTTAAACCTCTCCTCATTTTCCACAATGAAACTCACCCTGCTTATTGCCGCTTTACCGCTGTTCGCGGCCAGCGCCGCTGAAACCACCGGCTGGCTCAACTGGCGCGGTCCTCTTCACACCGGAGCCTCCCTGGAAACTGGCCTGCCGGATAAATGTGAACCCGGCTCAGAACTCTGGACTTATGACATCCACGGTGCGGGAACTCCGGTCATTGCCAACGGCAAGCTCTACGCCTTCGGTTTCTACGGCGAGGTCGGCGAAGACGTTCGCGAGGCTCTGCTTTGCCTCGACGCGGTAACCGGCAAAAAGCTCTGGGAAGTGCGCTACACGGATTACCTCAGCGATGTCGTTTACAACCGATACGGCATCGGCGCTCCCGCCATCGATCCGGAAACAGGGAATGTCTATCTCCAGTTCAGCAATGGCCACAGTGTCGCTTACACGGCTGACGGGAAACTGCTTTGGGAACACTCACTGATGGAGGATTTTGGCCGACTCACCTTCCCGAACGGTCGCAGTGGAGCCCCCGCCATTTACGAGCATCTCGTCATTTTCCACTGCGTAACCGCCAACTGGGGTGGCGATGGCCCGGCTGCCGACCGCTTCTATGCCTTCGACAAACTCACAGGTGAACTCGTCTGGTCCTCGACCCCCGGCATCGTTCCTGTGGATAGTTCGTTCGCTTTGCCTGTTTTCGGGAAACTTGCTGGACGCGATGTTTTTTATGCCGGCACCGGTTGCGGCCATGTGGTCTGCATCGACGCCAACACCGGTAAATCCCTCTGGCGCTTCCGCCTTTCCCAAGGTGGCGTCAATGCCCAAGTTCTTCTGTTAGGCGATAACAAACTCGTCGCTGTCCACGGCACTGAAAACACGGATGCCTCTACCGCTGGCCGAATGGTTTGTTTGAAAATGCCGACCGAATACCCCACCGAACTCATCACTCTTGGCAAAGAAGCCGAGCTCTGGCGCAACGACGAAATCACCGCCTTCAGTTCCTCTCCAACCTTCGCGGATGGGAAAATCTACTCCACCATCGCCACCGGCTCCTTGCTGTGCGTCGATGCCGCCTCGGGCAAAACCCTGTGGTCTGAGAAACTCGCTCCCGACCAAATTCACGCCTCGCCCACCTTTGCCGACGGCAAACTCTACGTCCCAATGTTCGACGGAACCTTCCACATTCTCAAACCCGGCTCTAACAAAGCCGAGCGCATTTTTGAAACCAAGTATGAAAACAACCTCCTCGGCGCCCCTGCGATCTGGGCTGGTAAACTGTATATTTTCAGTAAGGATAAACTGCATTGCTTCGGCTCTAAGGCAGGCACTTACGTTGGCGTCGCACCCGCGCCAAAAACTACGCCCGGTGACATCGCAAGCCTACAGATTGTCCCAGCTGAATTCGCCCTTAAAGCGGGCGAATCCGTTGATTTCAAAGTTTATGGACTCGATGCCAACGGCCGCCGCGTGAAGGAAGTCAAAGCGGAATCTTGGGCGACCTTCATCCCGCCAACTGCCAAAGTGCAATCGACGGTCGATGCCACATTCGAAGGCTCGACTCTCAAAGCCAGCCCGACCGCGAAACTCTCGGCAGGTGCGTTCAAAGTCACAGCAAACGGCCTCACCGCCACCACCCGCGGCCGGATCGTTGCCGGTTATGGCTACAACGCGGATTTCGAGGCCATTGAGCTTTCGATGAAAAACGAATTAGATCCGACCGAGGCGGTCAATTTTCCACCTCTCCCATGGCTTGGCGCACGGCTCAAGTGGCACGTGCTTGAAAAGGACGGTTCCAAAGTTCTCGGCAACCGACTCGACAACATCCTCTTCCAGCGGACTACGAATTTCTTCGGCGCTTCGGACATGAGTGACTACACTCTCGAAGGCGATGTCATGACCGATGGCACCCGCCGCATCATGTCCACCGTCGGCTTCGTTAACCAACGCTACCTCGTCGCCTTGGTTGGAAATGCGCAGATTCTGGAAGTCTCCAGCAACCACGACCGCCTCAAGCAATCCGTGAAATTCCCTATCAAGCCGAACACTTGGTATCATCTGAAAAGCCAGGTGAAATCCAATCCCGACGGCAGCGGAATCGTTCTCGCGAAGGCTTGGCCACGCGGCACTGACGAGCCCGCCGAGTGGACGATCGAGACTCCCGTCAAACACGTTCATCCCAAAGGCTCTCCCGCCGTATTTGCTTTTTCACCTCAATCCCAAAAGCGTGTTTACATCGATAACATCAAGCTTACCAAAAATCCGTAAAGCGCCTGTCCATTTCCAACTCACCCTTCCATCCCATGAAACTTGCTGTTCTACTTCTCGCCCTCGCACCGACCCTTCACGCCACGGATTGGCCAATGTGGGGCGGCACTCCTACCCGCAACATGGTCGCCGAGGCCAAGGGCATTCCCACCGAGATCCTCCCTGGCAAAATCGATCCCGAAAAGGAAACCATCGATCTCGCCAAAGCGAAAAATATTCTCTGGACAGCCAAGCTTGGCTCCCAGACTTACGGCAACCCGGTCATCGCCAATGGCAAGATCCTCGTGGGCACGAACAACGAATCTCCACGTGATCCCGGCCAAAAAGGTGACCGCGGAAACCTGCTTTGCTTCGACGAAAAAACGGGCAATTTCCTCTGGCAACTGATCGTTCCCAAACTCGGTGCAGGCAAGGTCAGCGACTGGGAATTCGTCGGTCTCTGCTCCTCGCCCGCCATCGTCGGTGACAAGGCTTATGTCGTTACCAACCGCGGTGAAATCGTCTGTCTCGATCTCAATGGCTTGGCCAATGGCAATGACGGAGAGTTTAAAGACGAAGCGAAATACATGACTGCAGATCCGGCACACCCTGTCGTTGCCGGCGACAAACATGCGGATATTCTTTGGATATATGACATGCGTGAGGAACTCGGGGTTTTCCCTCACAACGTTTCCTCATGCTCTCCGCTGGTCGTCAACGGAATCGTCTATACCGCCACTTCTAACGGCATGGACTGGTCGCATACTAACATCCCGGCACCGCTCGCGCCTTCGCTTGTCGCTGTCGATGCTGCGACCGGAAAACTGGTGGGTGAGGACACATCAGGAGTTGCTGAAAGAGTTCTGCACGCTTCTTGGTCATCGCCCGCACTCGGCAAGGTCGGGGGCAAGGAAATGCTCATCTGGGGTGGGGGTGATGGTTTCGCCTACGGTTTCGAGCCCAAGCCTGTCCGTAACGAGAAGGAGGAAATCGATGTCCTTAAAGAACTATGGCGCATCGATTGCAACCCGGAGGAATATCGCAAAAAGAATGGTGAACCGATCAAATACGCTACGTTCCGCGGCCCTAGTGAAGTCATCGGAACCACTGTCATTGCTGAAGGTCTCGTTTACGCCGCCATCGGTCAAGATCCCGAACACGGAGATGGTGTCGGCATGCTTAGTTGCATCGATCCCGCCACCGGAAAAGCGGTTTGGACTTACAAGGAAATCGGCCGTTCCATCTCCACCCCCAGCATCAAGGACGGTCTTGTCTTCATCGCCGAATACGACGGCGACCTTCATTGCCTCGATGCAAAAACTGGCAAAGCCCATTGGGTTCACGAAACGCAATCCCGCATCTGGGGCTCCACGCTTGTCGCCGATGGCAAAGTTTTCCTCCCCACAGAGGATGGCGATCTTCACATGCTAGCCGCTGGCAAGGAAAAGAAAGTCCTTAGCACGGTCAACTTTGGCGCACCCGTTTACAGCTCTCCCATCGTGGCTAACAACGTTCTCTACGTCGCCACGATGACGCACCTCTACGCTATTGCTACCAAGTAACATGAAAAAGCCCGTAGCTATCTCCATCTTTGCTTTCTTGGTGATGTTCATCCTCCATCACGATTTCTGGAACTGGGATAATACGAATCTGTTTCTCGGATTCATACCTGTCGGACTTGCTTATCACGTTGGCTACTCTATCGCCGCAGGATTGCTGTGGTATTGCGTATGCCGCTTTGCCTGGCCTCACTCCATCGAAAAATGGGCGGATCAAAAGGATGACTAGTCAATACTCATGACATCTCTTTTCATCATCATCGGTTACCTCGCTCTGCTCATCGGTCTCGGCATCGTCAGCAACCGCTACTCGAAGGGAACTGCTGCGGATTTCTTCATCGTCAATCGCTCGGTAGGATCATTCTTACTGCTGATGTCGATCTTCGGCACCACCATGACCGGCTTCGCTCTCGTCGGCTCGACGGGCAAAGCATTTACCTCCGGCATCGGAACATACGGCCTGATGGCATCATGGTCTGGCCTGATCCATTCCGCGGTATTTTTTATCGTTGGCATTCGCCTCTGGGCCATCGGTAAACGCCACGGCTATCTCACTCAGTGCGAGTTTTTCCGCAATCGATTCGAATCTAACACTGTCGGCTATCTTTTGTTTCCGATACTCATTCTACTATTGATCCCGTACCTTCTCGTCGGAGTTATCGCCGCTGGAAAATTCATCCAGGCCGCTACAAAGGGCATGTTTCCTGATGCTTTCGCTCTAACACTTCCCACTGGAGCGCCCCATCCTCTCAGTGGCGGCGTCCCGCCCGAACTCGGTGGTGGTGTGATCTGCGCGATTGTTCTTTTTTATGTTTTCTTCGGCGGACTTCGCGGAGCGGTTTGGGCAAATGTTTTTCAAACGGTCGTCTTCATGCTCACCGGTGTCATCGCTTTCTGGATGATCTCTCAGAAACTCGGTGGACTCGCCGCCGCCAGCCAGGCTGTGCTTGAAAGCGATTTCGCCAAACCCCGCGCCGCCCGCGAAGGCTTGATCGGACATGCTCAGTTTTTCACCTACTGCTTCATTCCGCTCTCCGTCGGAATGTTCCCCCATCTTTTTCAACACTGGCTAACCGCAAAAAGTGCCAAATCCTTCAAGCTCACCGTCGTCGCGTTTCCGGTCTTCATCATGATTGTCTGGCTCCCTTGCATTCTCATCGGTATCTGGGCTGCCGCAGAAATCGGACCACTCGGCCCCGGACAATCCCCTAACTCTATCCTCGGTCGCATGGTCGAAAGCCTCGTCCACTCTCCTGTCCTCTCCGGCCTCGTCGCCGCCGGCGTGCTCGCTGCCATCATGTCCTCACTCGACTCCCAATTCATGTGCCTTGGAACGATGTTTACCCGAGATATTGTCATAAAAAAATTGGGGGAAGATCGTTTCACCGACTCACAGAAAGTTCTCATCGCACGTGGCTTCATTCTCTTTATCGTCGCCATCACTTATGCTTTATCCTGCGCCCTGATGGATACCGCTCAGATCTTCGCCCTCGGTGTTTGGTGTTTCTCCGGTTTCGCCGGACTCTTCCCACTTATCGTCGCCGCGCTTTACTGGAAACGCACCACGGCCATCGGTGCGATCTGCTGCATCATCGTAACCACCATCACTTGGTGCATTCTGTTTTACCGCGACATCATCGCAGTTAAACCTCCGGGTGAATCCGAGGAACTCCTCATCGCCGGCATGATGCCCGTCACCCTCATCTTCGCGGCATCCGCCATCACGCTGGTCGTCGTTTCACTCCTCACACCCAAACCTACGGACTCCACCTTGCGCAAGTTCTTCGCCTGAATATCTTTTCCTCGTTCATCATGTCTTCATCACTCACACCTCAAGCCGCCGCCGAAGCTCTAGACGCTCACACCCTCGAAATGGTGAAGTGGCATTTTTCTCCGGAAACCGGCTGCCCTTACTGGCTCGATAAGTTGCCGAGCCTCGGCTTCGATCCGCTCAAAGACATCACCTGCTTCGCCGATATCCAAAGATTCGAGCCCTTCGATGATGAGGTTCTGCGCAAGGAAGATCCCGCCCGTTTCATCCCGAAAGCTTTCGGCAAACGTCCCTATAACATCTTCGAAACCGGCGGCACCACCGGCATGCCGAAACAGCGTATCGGTTGGGATGATTACCAAACCGACTACACCGAATTCTCGGAGCACTACGGCCCCGACTTCTTTCCTCAAGGTGCCAACTGGCTCATGGTCGGCCCCACCGGTCCGCGGCGCTTACGCCTCGCCATCGAGCACCTCGCCAACATCCGTGGCGGCGCTTGTTACTTCATCGATCTCGATCCCCGTTGGGTGAAACGCCTCATCGGCATGGGAGAAATGCGCATGGCCAAACTCTATCAGGAACACGTCATCGACCAAGCCGCTACCATCATCCGCCATCGCGACATCGGTTGTTTGTTCACCACTCCAAAATTGTTAGAAAGCTTGGCCGAACGGATGTCGCTCGTCGATGCCGGCATCCGCGGCGTCTTCGCCGGCGGCACCACCATGACACCGCAATACGTCCGCTTCATCGAAGAGGAAGTACTTGAGGGGAAAATCAATTTCGCCCCCACCTATGGCAACACTCTGATGGGTCTCGCCATCAGCAAAAAACGCGTCCCTGGTGAGTTTTCGCTCACCTACCACGCGCCGCAACCCCGCGCCGTGTTGCGCATCGTCAATCCTGAATCCCCGTCCGAACTCATGCCTTATGGAGAATACGGCCGCGTTGAACTTACCACTATGACCAAGGAGTTCTTCATGCCTCGTTTCCTCGAACGCGACGAAGCCATCCGCCGTGGCCCCTGCGATGAATTTCCATGGGACGGTGTCGGTGATGTTAGGCCCTTCCAATCCGGAACGAAGACGGTGATCGAAGGGGTTTATTGATAGTGCGCAGGGGTTAGCTTATATAAATCAACACTTGAATCGATCATGGAATCGTAATACACTTAGCTTATCGATATGAATACCGTCACCGTATCTCCAAAATTTCAAGTTGTCATCCCGCTCGCTGTTCGCGAAGAACTTGGCTTGGCCCCCGGGGAAAAGATGCGAGTAATGCGCTACCAAAATCGCGTGGAACTCATCCCCGTGCATCCTATTAAGTCACTCCGCGGGATCATCAAGGGCATCGACACGACCATCGAAAGGGAAGGGGATCGTCTGTGAGCCCCCTTAAGATCGTAGATTCCTCTGTTTGGCTTGAATATTTTGCCGATACCGAACGGGCAGATCTCTTTGAAGACGTCCTTTCTGATCCCGAAAACCTTGTGGTTCCGGTCATTACCATTTACGAAGTTTTCAAAAAAGTCCTGCGCGAGCGAGGTGAAAACGAAGCCCTCCAAATTGCCAGCCAAATGCAGGCAGGTATTGTCGTAGATCTCACTCCATCTCTGGCATTGGAGGCGGCCCGCCACCAATTGCCCCTTGCTGATAGCCTGATCTATGCGACCACTATTCGTTGGGATGCGGAACTCTGGACTCAGGACGAACACTTTAAAAATCTCCCTAATGTCAGATATTTCCCAATGTGACCTCTGAAAACTTCAAACTGAAAACTAGCAAACTTCTACGTGAATATCCCCATCCTCCGCCTCGGCCGTGAATACACATCCCGTGACCTGGTCGAACTCGACCTTGGCACTGAAACGCTGACGACTCATACCGCCAATCCCGGCCTCATCCGCCGCGATCTTCTCCAAATTTCCCAGTCCAAGGCTGCACTCGACGCGATTCCGGCCGACACGCTCGCCACTTATTGTGAGCAGGCCGCGGAACTGTTTCTCCATGCGGATCTGCCCTGCGGCGATGCCACTCAATCGCCCCAACAATATGTCGAGTCACTGTCCGCACTGACTCGCCTTCCTCACACCCTCGTCCGCATGAACATGGGAAAAATCCATGCCGCGATGTCGCAAGTCCGCACAATCATCGCCGGCCTCACCCGCAACATGCCGCTGAACATTTTCGATAAAGGCATCACCCGCATCGATGATCTCATCATCAATTATTTTCCCACTACCTCATCCCTCGGCGTTTCTCTTCCATCCAACGCCCCAGCCGTGAATTCACTGTGGATTCCCGCCCCAGTGATGAAAATTCCCGTTCTTCTCAAGCCCGGCCGCGAGGATCCGTTCACACCTCTACGCATCGTGCAGGCGATGATCCAAGCGGGATTTCCGAAAGAAGCCTTCGGCTACTACCCGACCACGCACGAAGGTGGCGACACGCTTCTAACAACCTGCGGTCGTGGTATTTCATTCGGTTCCGATGCCACGGTGAAAAAATACTCAGCCTTCCCATCGATCCAAATCCACGGCACCGGTCGCTCGAAAATTCTCATTGGCGAGGACATGATTCACCGCTGGCCCGAGTTCCTCGACGTCATTGTGCAATCCATCTCCGCGAACGGCGGACGTTCCTGCATCAACACTTCCGCCATTCTCGTCCCAAGCCATCGCGATGAACTCGCCAACGCTCTCGCCGCCGAACTTGCGAAAATCCAGCCTCATCCACGCGACCACCCGAACGCCATTCTCTGCGGCTTCGCCAATCCCGCGCTGGCCGACGGCATCGACGATCTGATTTCCGCCCACCTCAAAGATTCCGGCGCCAACGATGTCACAGCCCTTCATCGCGACACTCCACGCAAAGTCGACGCTTTCGATCAAACCTACCTCCAGCCCACACTCATTTCTTGTTCCGAAAAAGATCACGCCCTCGCCAACACCGAATTCATGTTCCCCTACGCCAGCATCGTGGAAATTCCTCAATCCGAAATGCTCTCTAACATCGGCCAAACCCTCGTCGTCTCGGCATTCACCGAAGATCCACAGTTTATCGAGCAACTCCTCCTCAGTCCCGATATCGAACGTCTCAACCTCGGCACATTCCCAACCAACCGCGTTCAATGGGAACAACCCCACGAAGGCAACCTCTTCGAGTTCCTCTACCACCGCCGCGCCATTCAAGGCAATGTGGCGGTTAGCTGATGGGTTAGAAATTCTCTACCAAACCCCATGCACTCCTCCGACGTCCATCCCAGCCCCCGAATGATCTTCGGTCCGGGACGTCTTGCGGATCTCCCGGAATGCCTCACCTCCCTCGGCGTCAGTCACGCTCTCATCGT
>JBILAN010000082.1:0-11468 GCA_044354135.1 Luteolibacter sp. | reverse complement strand
ATTCTCTACCAAACCCCATGCACTCCTCCGACGTCCATCCCAGCCCCCGAATGATCTTCGGTCCGGGACGTCTTGCGGATCTCCCGGAATGCCTCACCTCCCTCGGCGTCAGTCACGCTCTCATCGTTACCGATCCCGGCATCCTCGCCGCCGGCCATGTGGAACGCACGGTAAATTATCTAACAGCAGCTGGTATCCGATCCACCGTTTATCAAGACTCTCGGGTCAACCCCACAGAGGCCGACATCGAAGCTTGCCGAGATTTCGCGCTAGCGATTGATCCCGACGCGCTCATCGGCCTAGGCGGTGGCTCCAGCATGGATACCGCAAAGGGCTGTAACTTCCTCCTGAGCAACCCCGGACGCATGGCCGATTATATGGGTTACAGCCTCGCCAAGAACGCGATGCTTCCCTTCATCGCCATCCCGACCACAGCCGGCACTGGATCCGAATGCCAATCCTACGCCATCGTCTCACGCGACGGCACACACGAGAAAATGGCCTGCGGAGACCCGAAAGCTCTCGCTCACACCGCCATACTGGACCCAGAACTCACCACCTCACAGCCATTGATCGTCGCTACTCTAACAGCTCTCGATGCCCTCTCTCACGCCCTCGAATCCGCTGTCTGCACCAAGCGTAATTCCATTTCTTCCGATTACTCCGCCGAAGCCTTTCGTCTCATCGCTTCCTCCATTCGCGATGTCATCGCCGGCACCGCCGATCTCGAAACCCGCGGCCATATGCTTTACGGTGCCGCTCTCGCCGGATGTGCCATTGAAAACAGCATGCTCGGTGCCGCCCACGCCAGCGCCAATCCGCTCACTGCCGGTTACAATGTCCCTCACGGCCTCGCCGTCACGATGATGCTTCCCCACGTGGTCCGACTAAACCACAGTGCTCCAGACATCGCTCTGATCTATCAGGATCTCGCTAGCGACCTCGACTCACCGCTCATCGAGTGGCTTGAAAAAACCATCAAGCTCGCCAATCTAACAAAACCAGAAATTCCCATCGCGGCTATTCCGAAACTCGCTGAAGCGGCTACTCATCAATGGACCGGCCGATTCAATCCCGTTCCGCTCGATCACGCCTCATTCACTACGCTTTATCAAAAAGCTCTCGCGCCATGAACCGACTTCTTGCCATTCTGCCGATTCTGTTTCTAACAGCCTGTGATAACCCGCAGCCTGTGAGTCGCGTGGAGCAAGTAACAGCCGCTCCTCCCGAAATGACCGACTGGCCGATCACCCGCGGCAGCCCATCACTCCAAGGGCGAGTGGCAGCAGTCATGCCCAAAAACCCGGAAATCGAATGGACTTTGGAACTCGAATCTCCCGGCACTGCAGAAGCCGCAGTCGCTGATGGCTCCATCCTCGTCGGCGATGCGATGGGCATTCTCTATTGTATCGATATCAAGACCCGAAAATTACGCTGGAAAATGGAAACCGGCGATACGATACAAGCCGCACCCGCGATTTCTAACGGAAAAGTTTTCGTCGGCTCGGGTGATAAGCATTTCTACGCACTCGATCTCAAGACCGGTGAAAAAATTTGGGCTGTCGAGGGCGGCGACAAATTTCCCTCCGCCGCAAACTTGGTTTCTGCTCCCAATGGTTCTGGCATATGGGTTCTTGTGAACGGTTATGATGGTATCACTCGCTGCCTGCGGGCAGAAGACGGCTCCGTTGTCTGGTCTTACGCGACCAAAGATTTTATCAACGGCACCCCCGCAGTCATCGACGGCCGTCTTATCGCTTTTGGTGGTTGCGACCAGGTGATTCATATTCTCAATCTCGCCGACGGCTCCCCCGTGAATAAAATTGAAACAGACGCTCAAGTCACCAATTCCGTCGCCACCATCGGCACTACGGTTTACTGTGGCAATCACGCCAACCAACTCGTCGCCGCCGAGGCGGATTCGAAACAACTCTCCTGGATCTACCAAGCCAACGAATTTCCCTTTGTCACCGCTCCAGCCGTCGATGAAAAAAATGTCTACATCGGCTCGCGTGACAAATCCCTCCACGCCATCAAGCGCAGCGACGGCACCAGAGCATGGACTTTCAAAACCGGCGGCCGCATCGAAAGCTCGCCCATCGCCTTTGACGACGGCATCGTCTTCGGCTCAAGCGATGGCCGCCTCTACGCCGCTAATCCCTCCAATGGAAATGAGCTTTGGCGCCTCGATTTAGGAGAGGATATCGCCGCTTCGCCCGTATATGCTCAAGGCCGAATCATCATTACAGGTGGCAAAGGTACCCTCTTCGTCATCAACGGTTCCAAGGACTGACCTATTTCTCCCTCTGAACCAACGGATTCTCGCAAGCCATTTCAGGGAACGACGAGAAATCCCGATCCGCTGTCCAGAGTTTCTTCACCCGATTGTGAAAACAGATCGCGGCGATCCTAGCATCATGAATCTTCGGTCCCTTAATCTTTCCGGCTGTTGCCTGCGCTGAAAGAACCTCCCAATACCCTGATCCTTCACCCAAAAACCGCAAAGCTGGACTGGCTTGCCATGCTTCTACAGCGGCCAGTGCCGTGGACAAAGGTGTTGGCGGATCATAGATCTTCGGATGCGTCACAACGGCCAGAAATTCATGGACACACGGCCAGGGAATTCCCCACGGCGACCCCGAATCGGCAAGTTCCGTGAGGATTGCGAGCGCCTTTGTATGCCAGGGTGAATCTTCCCGATGGGCATAGACGAGCAAGTTGGTGTCTATGGCGATCATGGGTAAATCGCATCTCTGATTTGATCCCACGACGCCCCCTCAAACTCCCTGCTCAACCCTTTGCCTTTGAACGTCACCGGCCGCACCCGCACAGCGCTCTGCGGCTGATCCAGAGCGGCCGCCAGTGATTCCTCGATGAGGGACCTAAGCGTGATCCGCTTCTCCCGCGCTCGCGCCTTAGCACGAACAAGAAGCGGTTCAGCAATTTCGATGGTTGTCTTCATATGGGTAACCATATTTTAATTCTGTAACAGAGTCAAGCCATCACTCCGCCGCAACAAGCAGACATTTCGCCGGAAAAAATCATTGGCGCAAAAACAACTCCTCACCGAGAATCATTGCTGCACTTAGGCTTACTGCGGAGTTCATGTGATCAATCCGTAATTCTGAGGCGTATTATAAAAAATATTCTCTTTTCCCATGTCTGATAGCATCACCACACCCCAGAAAACCGGCACCCGCGCGGGCAATTATTTCATCTCGAACTATCCGCCGTTTTCCTTCTGGTCTGAAGACCAAGCCGCTGCGGTCGCGGAGGCCTACGCCACGCCACACACCGGAGAGCCACCTGCGCTGGGTTTGTATCATCACATCCCGTTCTGTCGTAAGCGCTGCCATTTCTGCTACTTCCGCGTTTACACCGACAAGAACGCCAATGAGATCAAACACTACCTCGACTCCACCGTTCGTGAGCTGGAAATGATGGCTCGCAAGCCGCTCATTGCAGGCCGCAAACCGCACTTCATCTACTTCGGTGGCGGCACTCCGTCCTACCTATCCGCATCACAACTCGTCGATCTAACAGATAAGATGAAAGCCCTGCTTCCATGGGACGCGGCGGAGGAAGTCGCCTTTGAATGTGAACCCGGAACGCTCAATCCCGGCAAGCTCACTGCCATCAAGGACATCGGCGTCACCCGACTCTCTCTCGGTATCGAAAACTTCAATGATCGTATCCTCGAAATCAACGGCCGCGCCCACCGCACCAAAGAAGTCTGGCTAGCTTACGAACGCGCCCGCGCCGAAAACTTCGATCAAGTCAACATCGACCTCATCGCGGGCATGCTTGAAGAAACCGAGGAAAACTGGCAGAACAACATCGCCAAAACTCTCGAGCTCGCCCCCGATTCCGTCACGATCTATCAGATGGAAGTGCCTTATAACACCGGCATCTACAAGGACATGAAAGCCAGCGGCAGTCTCGTCGCGCCCATCGCAGATTGGGAAACCAAACGCCGCTGGGTCAAGGAAGCCTTCGCCGAACTCGAAGCCAATGGCTACACGATATCCTCCGGATACACCGCTGTCAAAAATCCCGAACGCACCAAGTTTATCTACCGAGATTCCCTCTGGGGCGGAGCCGATCTGTTAGGTCTTGGTGTCGCTTCTTTCTCCCATGCCAAAGGTGTCCATTATCAAAATCTAACGGAAATCGATGACTACGATGCCGCCATCTCTGCCGGTCGCATGCCGATCAAGCGCGCGCTCAGAACCACTGAAGAGGAGCGCATGATCCGTGAGTTCATTCTCCAGATGAAACTCGGCCGCGTGAAAGCCGATTATTTCAAACAAAAATTCGGCATCAATGTTCTCGAACGCTTTGCCGGTCCGCTCGCCCAGATCCAATCCGAAGGGCTCCTCCAAATCGAGGACGCAGCCATACACCTCACCCGCGACGGACTTCTCTGCGTCGATAACCTTCTCCACGACTTCTTCCTTCCTCACCACCACACCGATAAAATCGTCTAACAAATCTTTCCATTCCAAAATCAACAATCTTCAATCATCAATCTCTTCAAAAATGCAGGTTTCCAGAGAGCTAACACCCATCCTCGCCACCTCCCACCTCGGGACTGTGCCGTTGTCTTGGATACCTGCCAACGAAGTCCCTCAGCCTTATCAAAAACTTCTCGTCCACGATCACGACATGACTTCCGAACTTGCCGCTTTCCATGGCGATTCGATCTCCCTCACTGTCCTACGTTCCCAGCTTAACGATCCGACCTATCTTCGCGAAGTCACTCTCCACGCCGCTACCTCTGGCACCACGGTGGAATACGGCCTGATCGAAATTTTCCTCGACGCTTTTCCGCCTGAACTCCGTCCGCCCATCCTCGCTGGAAACACTCCTCTAGGCGCCATCCTCACAACCTCGCACGTTCCCTTCCGCAGCGAACCACAAGGATACTTCACCGTGCCAAGCCATACACTCGAAAGCATTTTTCCACCATCTTCCTCTGGAAAAATTCTATTTGGCCGCTACAATCACTTGGTTGGAGTTAAATCTAAAGTTTTTGCCCGTATTTTGGAAATTCTCCCAACCTAAATTCCTTCACTCATCAACTCTCCCCTGAAAACTAGCAAACTTCTCCCATGAACTATGACGCCATCATCATCGGCGGCGGCCCCGCCGGCACTACCTCCGCAACCCTCCTTGCAGAGAAAGGTCATCGCGTTCTGCTCGTAGAGAAAACCACTTTTCCTCGCTACCACGTCGGCGAGTCACTGATGCCATTCTGTTGGTTCACCCTCAATCGTCTCGGCGTTATCAACCGTATGGAGGAAATCGGTTTCACGCGCAAACACAGCGTTCAGTTCGCCTCCATCGAAGGACAAATCTCCGCACCCTTCTACTTTTTCCAACACTTCGACCATCCCGCCGCCACCACCTGGCAAGTTGAGCGCAAGGACTTCGACCTCATGCTCCTCGACAATGCCCGCTCCAAGGGCGTCGAGGTACGCGAAAACACCACCGCCCTCGAATTTCTTAAAACCGGCGATCGCATCACTGGCATCCGCGCCCGAACTGGCGATGAGGATCCCTTCGAAGTCACCGCCTCAATTACTCTCGATTGCACCGGCCGCGACGCGCTCTATCAGCGGAAACACGGCACCCGCAACCGTGATCCTCAACTCAACAAAGTTTCCATCTGGACGCTCTATCAGGACGCCAAACGTGACACCGGCCTCGAAGAAGGCGCCACCACCATCGCCTACCTACCCGGTGGCGGCTGGTTCTGGAACATCCCGCTGCGCAACGGAGTGGTTAGCTCCGGCATCGTCGCCGAACGCGACTACCTTTTCAAACCCGGTGAAACCCGCGATCCTGCCGAAATCTACGCCCGCGAAATCGAAAACAACGCTTGGATTAAAGAACACCTCTCCGTCGGCAAACAATTCGGTGAATACTGGGTCACCGGCGAATACTCTTACCGCGCCGAACACTGCGCCAACGATGGGCTCGTCCTCGTCGGCGACGCCTTCGCTTTCCTCGATCCCGTTTTCTCCTCCGGTGTTTTTCTTGCCCTGAAATCCGGTGAAATGGCGGCCGATGCCGCACACGCTGCTCTCGAAAAAGGGGATACATCCGCCGCAGCATTCGCTCAATACGGTGAGGATCTCTGCGGTCACATCGAAACCATGCGTCGCATCGTATATGCTTTTTACGACAAAGACTTCAGCTTCGCCAAACTCATCCGCAAATACCCCGACCTCCGCCCGAAACTCACCGATGTCCTCATCGGCAACGTCGAAGGTCAAGACTACAGCGATCTCGCCCGCGCCATCGCGGATTTCGCGAAACTGCCTGAACCCCTCGACTACGGACGCGTCCCTGCGGCGGTTTGATAGAATACGAACCACAATGGGAGCGAAGCGGACATGGGCGAACTAACGACTCAAAAATAATTCGACAAATGAACGCGGATAAACACAGATGGTAAGACGGGAATGAGTATCTCAATTAGAACACGGTACTTTTACAATCTCTCTTATCAGCGTTTATCTGCGTTCATTTGCCGGAAAGATTCAGAACAGTCAGTCCGGCCATCTCCGCTACACTTCGATTGTGGTTCTCTTCTTGGTTGGTTTAGGTTTTATTCCTTGATTAGGAATCCAGTCCGTGGGTTCTAGTCTTCCGTCTTCTGTCTTTCAGTCTTGAGTCTCCAGCATGAATTTCGCTTTCCTCACTCCCGGCACCGGCTCTTACTATTGTGGAGCCTGCATGCGTGATAACGCCCTCGCGAAGTCACTGCTCGCCGCAGGACACCGGGTTTCGCTACTGCCGATGTATCTTCCGCTTCAGCTCGATGAGGAAATGCTAGCGCAGGAGCAAAACCCCATTTTCTTCGGCGGCATCAATGTGTATCTCCAGCAGAACCTCTCACTCTTCCGCCACACACCGCGCTGGATCGATCATTTGCTGAACAACACCCAACTTCTCCGCTTCGTCGCCAAGCGCAGCCACATGACTTCCGCACGCGTCCACGGCGCGATGACCTTAGCCATGCTTCGCATTGAGGGCAGTCACTTCGGCAAGGAACTCGATAAACTCATCGACTGGCTCGCCATCGAAAATCCCGACATCCTCTGCCTGGGAACCGCTCTCCAAGCCGGTATGATCCGCCAACTCAAGCAGCGCCTCGGTGTGAAAATCATCTGTTGTTTCCAAGGCGAAGACAGCTTTCTCGATGGTCTACCCGAGCCGTTCAAATCCTCTTGCTGGGGCGAACTGCGCGACCGTCTCCAAGACGCGGATCTGCTCGTAGCTCCCAGTCAGTTTTATGCCGACCTCATGCGGGAGCGCCTCAACGCACCCGATCTCCACATCGAAATCATGCCCAACGGGATCGACCTCGAAGGCTACCTTTCGCCCCGCCCATCCAGACCTCCCGTCATCGGTTACCTCGCTCGCATGATACGGGAAAAAGGGCTGTTAGATCTGGTCGAGGCCTTCATCCATCTCCGCACCACCCTCAAGCATCCCGACGCCCGTCTGCATATCGCTGGTGCCGCCACCGCTGGCGATTCTGCACTCATCGAACAGCTTAAGCAGAGACTCGAAACCATCGGGCTGAGCGATCAGGTCACTTGGTCGCCGAACATTTCCCGTGAGGAAAAAGCCAGCATGCTGTCCTCGCTGACTCTCTTCTCCGTTCCCGCAACCTATCCGGAAGCCTTCGGCCTGTATCTGTTAGAAGCGATGGCCAGCGGCGTTCCCGTTGTCCAGCCACGCGCATCCTCGTTTACGGAAATCATCACAGATAGCGAAGCTGGTATCCTCGTCCCGCCCGGCGCCACCGGCGCCCTCGCCTCAATTTGGCTGGAACTGCTCAATGACCCAGATGCCCTCCAATCTTTCCGTGAAAAAGGTCGCCATGCTGCGGAGCAGTCCTATAGCATAGCAGCCATGCGTGACCGATTTCTCAACCTCGCCACACCTCTCGTCCCATGAGCAAGCCCGCCTTTGAAATTCAGCGTCATGTCGAGTTTTACGAAACCGACATGGCAGGCATTGTCCATTTTTCTAACTTTTTTCGCTACATGGAAACCTGTGAGCACGCCTTCGTTCGCAGTCTCGACCACGAACTCCACGGCCTGCTCGACGGCCTCGAAACCGGCTGGCCACGCGTCAACGCCAGCTGCGACTACCGCTCGCCCGCGCGCTTTGGCGATCTCCTAACCATCCGCCTGTTTATCGCGGAAGTCCGCAATCGCTCCGTCCGCTATCGCTTTGAAATCACTCGCGAAGAAACGCTCATCGCCGAAGGCTCGATCTCCGCAGCCCACGTAGCCATCACCCCGGAAGGCATCAAAGCCGTTCCACTCCCTCCCACACTCGCGGAAAAGCTTTCCACATTTCTCTGATACTCCGTTTTCTTCTAATTCTTAGTTTCAGCTTTTCAGCATCTCAGCTTTTCAGAATTTACCTAAATGAAATCCATGAACTGGTTATCACTCGCACTCGTCACCGTCGCCTGTTGGGGACTTTACGGAATTTTTCTCCACGCCGGCCAAGTCGGCATGAAGGATCCGCTACTCGGTCGTTATAAGGCGTTCCTGTTTGTCGGTATTGCCTATTTCCTGACCGCCGTTCTCGCGCCGCTGGTTATTCTGTTAGCCTCGAAAAACATGAATTGGAACATGCCACCAAAAGGTATGTGGATTTCCCTTTTCGCCGGAATCTTGGGAGCCATCGGAGCCTTCTTCGTTCTGCTTGCGATGGGATCTGGCGCGAAGGCCGGGATGAATCCCGCCATCGTCGCGGTATCGGTCATGTCGATTATCTTTGCCGGAGCGCCCATCGTGAATGCGATCGTCAGCATCGCGATGCATCCGCCCAAAGGGGGATTCTCCGCCATTCCAATTCCGTTCATACTGGGAATTATGTTAGCTGCACTCGGTGGCTTCATGGTCACGAAATACAAGCCGTCTTCAGCGCCACCGCCAAAAATCGCTGAGAAGCCCTGACATAGGACTTATAGGATTTATATGACCTATGTCTTCTTCGCTCCAGAAACTCAATGACCTGATCCACGCCATCCTGCCGGCGAACCGTTTCTATGCCGAAAAACTTGGAGCACTCGGAACATTCGGCAGCCTGTCCGATTTCACCGAGCGTGTCCCGTTTACCACCAAAGACGAACTCGCCGCGAATCGTGAACAGCACCCGCCCTACGGCACGACCCACACCTTCGCGCTTTCTAACTATCACCGCTTTCATCAAACCAGCGGCACCCGCGGCAAACCTCTCATCTGGCTCGACGATCCCGACAACTGGACATGGATCCTCGACAACTGGGAATGGGTCTGGCGCGGCGCAGGCGTAAAGCCCGGAGACATCGCTTTTTTCCCATTTTCGTTCGGTCCGTTTCTTGGCTTCTGGGCGGGCTTCGAAGCGGCTACCCGCATGGGCATACGCGCCGTGCCCGGTGGCGGGCTTTCTTCGGAAGACCGGCTCCAACTGCTGCGTCACAGCCAATCGACCATCCTTTGCTGCACACCCACCTACGCTCTGCGCCTCGCTGAAGTGGGAGAGAAAATGAAGCTCCCCGTCTCTTCACTGGGCATCAAGAAAATCATCGTCTGCGGTGAACCCGGCGGCAGCATCCTCGAAGTCCGCCAACGCATCGAAACCGCCTGGCAGGCTCACGTTTACGATCACCATGGCATGACCGAGATCGGCCCGGTTTCTGTTAGTTCTGAAGCCGATCGTGATCTTCTCCTACTGCGGCATGATTCCTATTTCTGCGAAGTCATCGACCCCACTACCGGCACTCCTACTGTATTGGGAGAAGCCGGCGAACTCGTTCTCACCACCCTTGGCCGCTACGGCTCGCCTCTGCTTCGCTACCGCACCGGCGACCTCGTGATGCCCGTCGCACACGAAGATCAATTCGCTCTGCGTGGCGGCGTTCTCAGTCGCACCGACGACATGATCGTGATCCGTGGCATCAACATCTATCCGAGTTCCATCGATGCTATCGTCCGCTCATTTCCTGACATCGCCGAGTATCAGGTGGAAATCGACCAACGCCCGGCGCTTGCCGAGATTCATCTAACAGTCGAGTCCGCCGAAGAAACTGCAAGCGAGCTCGCCCAAAAACTCCGCTCCGTTTTCACCCTGCGCATCCCCGTCACCGCCGTGCCCAATGGCACACTCCCCACCTTCGAGGTCAAAGCCAAACGCTGGAACATCCTCCGTTAGATTTTTCTTCAACTGATCACTGCTCACTCGGCACTTCTTCCCATCATGATCTCAGTCCACCAACTCTCCAAAACCTACGAAACCCCAGGCGAAGCCATTCAGGTTCTCGACTGCCTCGACCTGACACTCGCCGCCGGAGAAACCGCCGCCATCGTCGGCCCTTCCGGCAGCGGGAAATCCACGCTTCTCAATCTTCTCGGCGCCCTGGATAGACCGACCTCCGGTTCGATCACGATTGGCGATCAGGATATTTCCACCTTCTCCGAAGAACAGGCAGCCGCTTTTCGCAACCACTCGCTCGGTTTCATTTTTCAACAACAGCATCTTCTTCCGCAGCTCAACGTTCTCGAAAACGTCCTAGTCCCACGTCTCGCCGGCGATTGGCAGGAATCCGCAGCCGACACGGAAAAGCGCGCGCTAACACTCTTGGAAAGCGTCGGTCTCTCCGGCCGCCTTCACCACCTTCCTTGGCAACTCTCCGGCGGCGAAAAACTCCGCACCGCCGTCGCCCGCGCACTCATCAACCGACCCAAGCTCATCCTCGCCGATGAACCCACCGGCTCTCTTGATCCCGCTTCCACCGACACCGTCGCCGACCTCCTCCTCGCCCTCAACCGCGACCACGGAGTCACCCTTATTGTCGTCACCCACAACCTCGCCATCGCCAAGCGCATGGGAAAAACCTTCGAACTGAGAAACGGCAAGCTTCAATGACAAGAAGTAGTGAAAATTCATCTTTAAATCTGATTCTATTCATGTTTTACTACGGCTGTGCCACTTGATCTTAGAATTAACGAGATTCATCCCATTTCCGATTTCGTCCGTAATGCCAGCGCGCATACCGCTCGAATTCGCCTAACCAAGAGGGCGGAAATTCTCACCCAACATGGCCGCCCAAGCCTCGCGGTGATGCCGGCCGAGGAATACGAACGCTTGTCCGTTGCCGCCGAATATCTCGATAGCATCGAGGCGATTAGGATCGGCCTCGAGGCTGCGGAGGCGGGACTTTCAAAACCTTTGTCCGAATCGATTCTCGGGTGGGAAGCACTCTGACCGCAAATGCTCCACCGGGTAATCATCACTGATCCAGCGGATGAGAATTTCCGCGATCATTTTCTATCCTAAAAAGGAAAATGGGCGTGTTTTTTGAGCCTCATTGGCTGAGGAGTTTGATTTTTCATTTTGTGCGTCGTTAAGCGTGGTGGTTTTATCCACTCAGGAGTAATTCAGCCTCTTCGGGTAGG
>JBILAN010000094.1:0-9109 GCA_044354135.1 Luteolibacter sp. | reverse complement strand
CAATGCCAAGCAAGGAAAGTGCGGAAGCGATATCTTGAAAAGGGGCGTCGTCCTCGGTGTCACGGATTCCATCGGTCCCGAGCACGGTTGAAGGGATGATGGATGCCTGTTCTGGGGTGACCTCAGCTGCGACGGAAATGAGTTCGGCATCGGCCTCATTGATGTCCAAAGTCCCGCCAGACCATACAGTGAACCAATTTCTCCAATCGGGGCGGAGGAGTTCGATTTCATTCATGCCGCGAACCAAGCGCATTTCCTCGATGTCGTAGAAGGGTCGATTGAAGGGTTGGTTGATGCGTCCCATTTCGTTGTATTCGTTGACTTCGGCACCGTTGAGGGCTTGTTCTTCATCGGTATCCACCCAATCGGTTAGGGCATCGGTTAGGGCTTGGGCTTCATCAAGCTCCATGCCCCAGTGAATGAAGATGGAGCGGATGAGGGTTTTGTCTTCGGCTAAAACTAGGGTGTTGATATTGTATCTGGCACTTTCTGAGGTGAGGGTGACGTGGATTTCCTCGTTGTTTTCCTCGTCGATACGGTGGAGGAGGGGGTCGCCGCGTTTAACGACGGGATTAGCGCCGACAGCGATGCCCATTTCTGCGAGTTGCAGGGCGCGTGAGCCATGGACTTTGGCGGTGGTTATTTCTGCATCAAATGAGATGACTCGCAAGGTGGTGATGGCGGCGAGCGATAGAATCGCGATCAACCAAATCACGGCGATCAAAGCGATGCCGGGTTTGTGTTGAGCGAGTTGTGAACGGCCTGTGTGCATTCGATTACTGAGTTGGGATTACAGGTGTGGGTGGAACGTTGGGTGCGGGAATTACGATGCGGGGATTTTGAGGGGCTCCTGTCTGGCTATTTTTAGCGCTACCTTGAAGTTGCCTCATGAAGACTTCTGGATTTTGTTTTGGTGGAATCCAGAAAATGTGGCGCATGGGTTCTCCATCCGCACCGAAAGCACAGGTGAGTTCCAATTGGATGGGAAGTTTGCCGGATTCATCCCAAACGTATTCGTATTCGAGTTGAGTGGGATTAAGGACGCGCCATTCGAAAATTCGAACATCTGTTAGAAGAGTGATTTCAGCGAAAGGGACTTCTTCGGTGGATGAGGATTTGAAGCTACTGCCCGTTCCCTCGGATGAAGTTTCATCAAGAATGGGGTTTTCATAATAGCGCAGAACGATGTCTATGAATCCTGAACGACGCATGACTGTGGATAGTTGAACGGCTTTTGCGGTGCGTTCCTGATTGCCCCAAGTGAATGAAAGGGGAACATTTTCTAGGGTGAGATCGCTGAGGTAATGTGATGGGGTCTCGGTGACTTTAAGATCGAGACGTGTATTTCCGGGTAGAGATGTGAAGCGTTTTTCTAATAAGTCAAAAAATGCTTGGTGTAGCATTTCTTCGTTTTGGGTTTTAACGATATTATTACCCAAATCAAGGGCTGCACGCGAAGTTGAGAATACCATACCAAAGAGAAGGCCGATCATGAGGAGAGCGATCACTATTTCTAACAGTGTGAATCCCGATCTTGATTTCTTTTGTGATAATTTCATGGCTGATACATGAGGTTGTAGCGCCATGTTTCCACGGAGCGGGATTGCCATGATCCATCTGCGAACCAATTTGCAGTGACCTGTATGTGAAACATTTCCTGAAGCAACTGCCCGTCTTGATTTTCCAAATCTTCGATGGGTTTGATCACGACATCGAGTTCGATGTTGGTGCCTTCGACAGGGATCTGGGCTGTGCCTTCCTCGAGGGTTGGAAAGGAAAGTTGTTCTGCGAGTGCGGAGTCTAAAATACGAGTGATTCTGAGTTCTTGTTGGGTGATGGTTGCCGTTTGTGCCATGCGATGAAACGCAACGGCAAGACCTGTACAGGCGACGGCGAAGATGCCTATAGCAAGGACCACTTCCATGAGTAGGAAGCCTTTGCGATTCTTGGTTGATGGATGTGATTGTTTCAAAATGACGAGCTGAAGAATCGGTTAGCCTAAAGATAGAAATAGAACCACAATGGTAGCACAGCGTACATGGACGAACTGACTACTAGAAAATATTTCGTCAAATGGACACAGATACACACGGATAATCAAAGAGTTATGAGTTTTAATTTTTTCTCTAGGGTTAGTATGCTTCGAGTTCAGAATCGGCGATGGTGGCGGTGAGCGGATGATAGGTGTCTTGGGCGTAACTTTTTTCCATCACGAGACGAACGGTGATGGGTTCGCAGAGTCCGTCTGGATCGAAGCGCCACACGGGAACGTTTTTTTCATCGGGTATCAAAAATTTTTCGGTGTTCCAATGGCGAATGGTCAGTTGGATATCGGGATCGATGTTGATGGTTTCCTGGATCCCGGTATGTCGGGATGACTCGCTGGAAATACCGCCGATTTCATTTCCTTGGGCAGTTGTGCGTTCGCTGTTTCCGGCTTGGGTGAATGGAACGAGTTTAACCGAGCCAGGATGAAATTCGATGGCGTAGGGTTTTTGATTTAAAATGGCGACCGTGCGTGCCTTTTTCGCGAGGAGTTCGATCTCGCCTGATTGGTTCGTTAGGGTGCGCTCGGAATCATTGATTGTTAACGATGCAATGACGCCAGCGGTGATGACACCGATGACAAGAAGAACGATAACGATTTCGATGAGCGTGAAACCTTTTTTCAAATGTGATTCACCGCGGAGGGGCGGAGGAACGCGGTGTTTGGGTTGTAAGCTAAGATGCAATTTTATGATGTTTCTAGTGATTCCTTAAGCGCATGGGTTAAGGAAGAGATTGTTAGAAACACGTTACGTTAGTCCTGAGAAGACATGTCGTCATCGGTGTTTTCCTGTCCATCAGGGCCCAAAGTGTAGATTTCGAACTCACTGGTATCTTTTTTACCAGGGTTGCGGTAGCGGTAAGGAGCACCCCATGGATCGGTTGGAACGCCTTTTGTGCCTGCGGTTGACCAACGTTTCGGGACGGGAGGGGAGGATGGTTTGACAAAAAGGGCCTCGAGTCCTTGTTGAGTGGTTGGGGGCTGACCGGCCAACATCTTGTAGCTTAGAACCGCTGCTTTGAGGTTGCCAAAATCAGCATCAACGCGCTGAACCTTGGCTCCTTCTCCAATCTTATTCAGTCCAACAATTGATCCAGCAATGATCACACCAATAATGCCCAAGACGATAACAATTTCTAGGAGGGTGAAACCTTTGGAAGAGGTGCGAACGGGTTTGAGAGTATGAATTTTCATAAGAGTTACAGGGGCATTGAAAGAATATGTGTATATTCTATGTCAGAAGACGGCTGTGTCAACTTTGGGGAAGGTTCCCAAGATGAGGTGTAAACTGCCGACAAGGGGGGAAGTTGCGGTGAAAAGTAAATATATCAGCTGCTTAATTGAAGCTTCAATCTTGTGTATTAAGTTTATTTGACCGTTTTTTCATTAGATTCAGGTTCTCGGAAGTCCCGAAATAAGTTTATTTTGGGTAATTTTCCGCCTGAGTTCGCAATGACTCCAAGATGCCTGCTATTGGCATCATACCACCATTGTTGTTCTGAGATTAGTGAGGTTACATCAGAGTCTTGAACCTTATATGTGAAACTCGCCTCAAAATAACCGCTTGCCGGGGTGCTTTGATTACCCAGTGGGGCATCGATAATTTTTGAACTATCGGGTTCGATCGATAAGACTTGCTCGCCCAATTTCGCCTCAATGGTTTTGTCGCTTCGATTGATCCATAGAGTTTGGCTGATTTTGAAATTTAAATTGATCACTGTCAGTTTGACCGGTGCAATTTTGTTTTCTGGATCGCTGGATATGAGTAGAAGAATATTAGTGAATTCAGTAGGAATTTCAACAGTGGGTGCTTCTGGAGATATATCTTTTGGATTATCGACCTGAGAGGGAAGTAGTAAGAGTCGAGTGGTGTTAGAACTGATTTTATATACCGCTGAAAGATTCATGCTCGGTAGATTAACTTGTTGTGAAGTTGATCCATCAAATAAATGTAGAGATTTAGGAGCGGTAGCGGGTCGCTCTAAAAATAGAATTCGGCAATCACGTTTAGTAACCTTTTCAGCATATGATTGAGTAAATAAAGTGAGAAGCGCAGTGAAGATGAGGTATTTAATTTTCACATGATTGGGAGGGTGTTAGATTTACTCGGTTTCTTTCAGTTTTACATCTTCAGTGGACTCTTCTTCATCTGGTGATCGGAAGTCTCGGAAATAGTATATTCTCGGTAATTTGCCACCGGTGTTCACCATGAATCCTAGATGTTTGCTTGCGGTATCATGCCACCAAGCTTGTTCTGTGATTGGAGCGTATTCTCCTTTGCCATTTGCTTGATAGATGAATTGCGCGGTGTAGTAGCCGCTGGGAGAAATGGGGTCTTTGGAGATAGTACGACCTCTTGGATCCACAGTCATTTGGGCACTGCCTAATTTGGCGGCAATTCGGTGGTCGGTTAAATTATACCAGAGGGTTTCACCAGGTTTAAGTTTGCCTGCTCCGGTGTCGACTAAGTTCATCTTGATTGGGATAACTGTATTTTCTGGATCAGGGGTAATGATGATGTAGAACTCTCCGACATTTTCAGGAATTTTGAGCAAGGGTGATTTAGGAAGTAAATTTTTTGGGTCTGTGATTTTATTGGCTGTGATCGCTATGGTTAGCTCACCAGGTGGTAGTTTGATCACCTCGGATAAATTCATGCTGGGCAATGTAACGGCTTGGCTTACTTTGCCATTGAAGAGAAATGCTACTTTCGGTGCGCTTTGTGGGCGTTCAGGAAATACGATGCGACATGTGCGTGACTGTGCATGTAGTGTGCTCGCTAGTATGAAAAATCCAGCGGTGATAATAGTAATGATGCGAGTCATAAAGAGCATGATGAATCCGGCGGTGAATCTTTGGTTGTTAGACTTCGTTGGCGTTAAGCCATCTAAATGATACAATATCGTAGTATCTGCCGAATGTGATATTTCTTTGGTTGGTTGGAGGATCGATGGAATCTGCGGCGTCTGATTTATCGCAGAATTCGCGGGTTCTTTTCACAATCGCCTCGCACCATGCTTGGGCAATGACTTTGCCGTCTTTGTCTAAAGCATCGCCATAGGCACGAATGGTAAAGGTATCATCTCTGACACTCAAGATGGGAGCGATAGGGCGTAGGATGTCAGCTTGTCGAATCCAGCCAGGAGCACCGTAGGCGCTTGAGCCTTCCGCCGCTTTCTTGAATTCGTAATTTACACCGGTGAGTTTGGGATCGTTAGCCGCCATGGTATTATCAGAGAGCGAGTTTGCGGGGTCGCGCAGTTTTTTCATGGGATCAACAGATAAGAGGTTGATCGCGGTTTGAATGGCTCCGGCCAGAGCGAGATCTTCATTGCTGCTGAGTTGGCGATTGACGAATTCGGAAAGCGAGAGGAACGGGCCGCGCAGACGGACCTGCTCAACGACTTTCGCCGCGAGATCATTGATCTGGTCATCAGTTAGGCTTCTGAAGCCGGCATACTCGGAAGCGGTTGCAAATTGGCCGCCGAAGCCTGCTACAGTGCCCGCTTCAACATCCGATGCAATAGGACTGCGCGTCACAATGTGTTTTTTATCAACAACGCTGGATTCGATTTCATTAGCTCCTTGTGTTGCTATCTTATCAAGGCTTTTCGCGTGTCCTAACAGGGCTTTCCACGCCTCGACCGAGGTTGAGTTCACATTGAACATTCCATCGACTTCAAATCGGGAGGCGACTTTCAGCCATCCGGCGGAGTTGGTGCTTGAGCTTGGAATGATTTCTCCAATGCGCGTCGTCGCTACCGAATCCGTCACCTTGCTATCGGCGGTGATGGGTCGATAAGCCCGATTCACCAACTCTCTTTCTCCTTTGAGAAACTCCCGATAGACGGTATTGATGTCTTTCGAAACTGTTAGACCGAAACCCACAGGCTCAGGTGCGATGGATGATAAAAACCAATCGTCAAACAGCAGATGATTCGCACAATAAGCATCGTCGTGCTGAAGATTAGTCGTCACACTGTTTGGAGCAAGAGTAGGAGGGACAATCTGATCTTTGGGAATCAGTGGTGTTGCATCGCTGTTTCCGATCAGGTTGCACTGAAAGGGAGGATAAGGGTTATTTCCTCGGGGATTCCATCCATGAAGTTCTATCAAAGAGGCCATGGGACGTAGCGGGATATCACACATGATCAGCCGTGATAAGCCGTCGCCGCTCTGATAGCCTGTGGCAATGAAACCTTTTGATGGACTTAAGTTGGGAGTGATTGTGGATCCCATGGTGAGCGAGTGGTAGGCGAAGTCGAAGGTGTTGTTTGCTGGGTGATCCTTAGCCATGCCACTAGCTGGATCACTCAACACCATGGCGGCCAGCGGATTGTTTTGTATGGCGCCTTTGGTTGGACGGTTTTGTTTCGTGCCGGGTCCGGTGCCGATGGTCATGCGCGGGCCGAAGCTTGTTGAAAAAATGGGTATCCAAGGGCCTGATGCAAGTTCTCCTACCGAGTAACCCACTTCATCGACCTCATCATTTGGCCAATATTTGTTGCCCTCGTTTTCGGCTACAAGTGCTGTGATATTGTGAAACTCGTCTCCTATGCCTGACGGCAATTTGGCAGTGCCACCAAAGTGGGAACTTCCATCCCCGAAGGACAGGGAAAAGCCGTATCCGGGAGCCCGGTCTCGATAAGGCTGTGTAAGCCTGTCGCCCCGAAAGAGGAACCAGAAGTTTGTGGAAGCTAGAAGGTTTGAAGTGTAAGTAAATTCACGTCCCACAATATTGGCTGGGCTGTGACCCTCCTTCATTCTGAAGGCACCACCACCGAAGCCGTAGCCATTGTCGATCCACTCAGGTGAGAATATTTTGGCTTCACCAGGTTTGTAGGTGATGGTGCCTTCCGGTAGCCAGAGTGCCCATGTACGTAAATCTCTCCATGTGGAACTTGTCCCAAATTTGGCCACGTTCCCCGTCAATTGATTGTCATATGGGTTTGCGTAATTGCTGGGCCAATCCAAAGTCTGGAAGTTACCATTGGTTAGCAACCTGTATTGATTGTTCGGTACAGCATCTGGATTGGGGAAAGTAGCCTTGTTGACAATCGCCATGGCTCCTGGCATCGCGCGTCGCCACCCTATTCCACGAAAGTTCGGATGGGTTCCAGTGTTTTGGCCTCCGTTTAGTGTGCCGCTGATCGTTTGCTCAAGAGTGACATTATAAGGATTCCACAGGGTGAAAAATGGCACATACATCAGGTTCATCTGATACCTTTTGGGATTTTGATTTAGCCTTGCTGGATCTTCAAATGCCCTCGCATAGACTAGGATCTGAAAACGCGCGATCTGGGGATGGAGTCGCTGAATGTGTTTGTGGTTGTAGATTTCGAGCGCCCTGATTGAGGACGCGCTTTGTTTGGCGATCTTATCCCAAACAACCGGACTCTTCACGAGTCCGTAATTGTAGCTAAAGTTCTTGTAAGAAGTGGCGAAGCTCTGGAGCGAGGCCCAGGATGCGGCGGCCGCATAGTAAGTGCCGGGTTGAGTATATCCCAAAATAAGTGAGTATTCACTCCATGGATAAAGGTTGGACAGAGTGGGGGTTGCGGCCCTCACTGCGGCCATGTTGCTAGTGGCAACCGAAGCTGCGGGCTTGACTGGCTTTGGAACAAGCGTGGTTGCTCCCGGTTTAGGAGTATAACGGAAGAGCGGTAGCTGACCTCCGGGGTAGGTGCTGTAAATGTCATCCCATTTTTCTGTAAGCAGGGATAGATCCTTGCGCCAGCCGCCGGTTGCGGTGTTGGTCAGAAGGCCGATCGAGTAAGAGGAGAGATCGTGGAATTTTTTTTGAGGCTCGATGTTGTTGTCTTTGTCGATCAAATCCATGGTTTGTCGACTGATCGCCTTGCGCCCTGATTTTGCCGGAGCAGCGCCCGGATTGTGAAGTTCTGGATCATTTAACAGAGTTGGTAGCCCAAACACGGTTGGATCCGAGATGGAGTGTGACTGCCCCATTTCTATGAGAGCTGAAACATTCGCAGATCTGGGTTCGTGGGGTTGAGCGAGGAGCGCCTTTTGGTTTTCACCGGATACCCACCAGGCAAAGCGGCCATCGTTCACATCATCGCCATTGTCGTCCAATTCAGTTGGGACGACATGGACTTGGCGGGTGTCGGTTTGTTGCAGCGAGCCGTCCGCGAGTAGGGGAATGGTGTCCGTGCTTGCGGAAGTTTGAATTAAGTTTGGTGGGTCTTTGATGTTGGGTGTTGTCTTTGTAGCAGCAGTGGAAACCAGCCAGTCAACAAAGCGACCTATATTGCCGGGTTCTTCCGTCACTTTTTTTGCGCTGTATTCGGGAATTTTGGGGCGCCCGGGAGCTACAGGATTTGGATCACGACCTGCTACTTCATGATCGGTTCCCTCCCAGCTTTTCCATACGCCTAACAACGTAGGGTAATTTGCATCGACAATATTGGCAGTTGCAGTGACTCGAGTATCAGATCCGGTGTGGCGTTGTAATTCGCCAATTGCTATCATGAGAGCCATGCGAGCATTCGCGCGGGCGCGGTTTTTTGCGGATTCTTGGCCTCCGCTACGAACGGTGACAACGGATAAACTGAGTGTGCCGACCGTAATAATCGCGAGTAATACCATCAGCAGGATGGTTGCGATCAGAGCAAAACCCCGATTCTTTTCATGCGAATAACAAGGGTATTTTTTCATAAATACATGACTTACTTAGTAAATACATCACGACATTCTGTATATGGCAATCTGAAATCTAAATAAGTAGGGTATATTCCAATTAAAATGCCATCATTCATTGTGTGGATGATGGGTGGGTTTAAGGTGTAGTTCCTTTGACGCGCGCGAAGAGTTTTTTTCCGGGGGCGGCTGCGCTGGCTGGAATCGTGGCTTGCACATCGATGTAGTCTCCACTGGGGTTCGAAATGACAAAATTAATACCGCTGGAGTTGTAATTCGCGTAGTTGCCAGCTGTGCCAGGAACTTCTACTTCGTGATTTGTCCAGAGATCGGTGACGCCTAAGTCCTTGCTGTATTGAACTTTGATGGAAGCTGTGCCACGAGCAGAGGTTTTCAGGGTGCGGA
>JBILAN010000093.1:0-9229 GCA_044354135.1 Luteolibacter sp. | reverse complement strand
AAATCCGAATGTGCTTTTGATCAAATTTCCCTCGGCGAGGTGATGCTGCGCCTCGATCCCGGTGAAGGACGGATCCGCACTGCACGCCAGTTTGCGGCATGGGAAGGTGGCGGTGAATACAATACCTCACGTGGATTACGGAAATGCTTTGGATACAAAACCGCAGTGGTGACAGCGTTTGTCGATAATGAAGTCGGACATTTGATTGAGGATTTCATCATGCAAGGCGGTGTCGCTACAGATTTTATCCAATGGCGTGAAGACGATGGGATTGGTCGCTCGGTACGCAATGGTTTGAATTTTACCGAGCGTGGTTTCGGGATTCGTGGTGCGGTGGGAAATCCAGATCGTGGCAACACGGCAGCTTCACAGATCAAACCCGGCGATGTCGATTGGGATCACATTTTCGGAAAACTCGGAGTGCGCTGGTTCCACACGGGTGGAATTTACGCGGCTCTCTCAGAAAGCACTGCGCAAGTCACGGTCGAGGCTGTGAAAGCCGCTAACAAATACGGCACAATTGTATCCTATGATTTGAACTACCGCCCATCACTTTGGAAAACCATCGGTGGACTTGTAAAAGCACGTGAAGTGAACCGCGAGATCGCAAAATACGTTGATGTCATGATTGGCAACGAAGAAGATTTCACCGCATCGCTTGGCTTCGAGGTCCAGGGCGTGGACCACAATATTTCCACCATCGAACTCGATGCATTCAAAGCGATGATCCAGACAGCAGTAAAAGAATTTCCGAACTTCAAAGTCGCCGCAACCACCCTGCGTGGAGTGAAAACGGCGACCATCAACGATTGGTCTGCCATTCTCTGGCATGATGGAAAATTCTTTGAATCGCGCAAATACGACGACTTGGAAATCCTAGATCGTGTGGGTGGTGGCGATTCCTTTGCCTCCGGCGTGCAGTTCGGTTTCATGGAATTCAATGATCCTCAGAAAGCTGTCGAATACGGAGCGGCCCACGGCGCCTTGGCTTCCACCACCCCCGGTGATACCTCGATGGCGACCCGTAAAGAGGTCGAGAAACAGATCTCAGGCGGTGGTGCACGGGTGGTGCGGTAAATTTCAAATCGTGGCGTAGGATTGCATCCGCCCAGCCATAATTTCAAAATATGAGCAGGGCATGGCGGATACAATCCGCCGCCACTAGTTAGAGCCATACATCCACGAATTACTGAATATTCGCTTGTAATTAAACGTATTCATGTTACTATTCATGTATAAACGAATGAAAACAATTACATTAGATGAAGCAGCTTACGAGCGGCTGAAAGCTTGGAAAAAAGGTTCACGAGAGTCGTTTTCCAGTGTGGTGAAGCGTGTGATTCCGGAGCCAGGCACACTGGGTGCGTTTTTGAATCATGTGCAGACAATTGGAAATCGGGATCATTCAAAAGATGATCTGATGGAAGAAGTGATTCACGAGCGTTCTGTAAGTAAGGAGGATCCGTGGACTTAATTGCTGATACGACCTTTCTCGTCGGTCTGTGGAGAAATCAACCTTGGGCAGTTGCTTATGCAGGTCAAAATTCCACCAAAAGTATAGCAATTCCATGGGTTGTGCTTGGGGAGTTTTGGCATGGGGCAACTCGTGCGGGTCATGATGCGGAACAAGTGAGTAAATTTCTCGGGATAGGTATTCCGTTGATGGATGCTTCCTCAGTTATACCGATTTACGCGCGAATTTGTGCCCAACTTCAGATTTCTGGAGAGTATCGTAACATTGGACAGAATGATCTCTGGATAGCGGCCATTGCGATGAGTCAGAACAAACCATTGGTGACTCGTAACCAAAGGCATTTTAAAATGATCGAAGGGCTCAAAATCGAAGCATTAGACGCAGTGTGATCCTTGCTAGACTCCAAGGCTTTCATCGCTCAAGTTCTCGGCATGTCGGAAACTGAAGCGGAAATCATCAAAACACCCAAGCTTCGTGAAGATCTCACGGTGTTGATGAAGGTGCGTCTGAATTTCTTCGTCTTGGTGACGACATTTTTTGGTTACTTGCTGGCGCGTAAAGGAAATTCGATGGAATGGGTGACCTTGTTTCACACGATTATTGGAACAGCTGCGGCGGCATTCGGATCGGCGGCTTTCAATCAGCTCATGGAGATTGACTTAGATCGCTTGATGAAACGCACCGCGGATCGACCTCTTCCTGCGCGTCGGATGAATCCGATCACGGCCTTTGGCGTGGGTTGGATGTTATCAGCGATTGGAATTATTCATTTGGCGGTGATGGTGGGTCCGAGTGCGGCATATCTAACAGTTGTTACGATTGCGATTTATGTTTTTGTTTACACACCTCTGAAGCGAATCAGTTCTATCAATACCTTAGTTGGTGCAATTCCAGGAGCGATTCCGCCGATGATTGGATGGGTTGGCGGTGGAGGAGGAATATGGGATCCGGAAGCATGGTTTTTATTTGGGATTTTGTTTTTTTGGCAGTTACCTCATTTCGTTGCGATCAACTGGTTGTGCCGTCAGGAATATGAGGATGCAGGCTACAAAATGTGGTCAAACGGAGATGTTAGCGGAAAGCGCAGTGGGATATTATGCGTGTTGTTTTCTCTCGTGCTTGCGGTGTTCTCCGGGCTACCTGCGATTTGGGGTTTTGCAAATTTCATATGGTTGATCGGTGGACCGCTTTTTGGGTTAATAATTTTAGCGCTTTCCGCCCGATTCATTCGTGACGGGGAGAGGACTTCTTGCCGTCAGTTATTTTTCTCAACGCTGATTTATCTACCCATCGCCTTGGCGTTGCTTTTGATCGCATGGAAACGATAGCTGGAATTACGATTTTTTAAAATAAAACAAACAACCGAATTATATGAAAACCATGAGATTATTATTCATCGCGCTTTGCGGGTTCAGCCTTTCGCTCGCATTTGCTGACGAAGCCAAAACGAAGGACGAAGGATTCAAGCCGCTTTTTGATGGAAAGACACTAGAGGGTTGGAATAACCCATATAAGCATGGCGAAGCGAAAGTGGTTGATGGTGAGATTCATTTGATAGGCGATAAGAAATTTTTCCTTGTGACGGATAAGAAGTATGCCAATTTCGTTTTCGAAGGAGAGGTGTTACTTCCTGAAGGAAAAGCGAACAGCGGTTTCATGTTCCGTGCTCATGCCGAGCCAGGAAAAGTATACGGCTATCAGTCAGAGGTGGATGGCGATGCGAATCGCAAATGGTCAGGAGGGCTATATGATGAGGGAAGGAGAGCGTGGTTCACAAGTCCGATTAAGGGAGACAAGGCGAGCGAGGAAGCCTTTCGCCAACGTTCCCGCGACACATTCAAGCGTAACGATTGGAATACCTACCGCATCACCTGCCAGGGAAATAAAATCAAGATTGAGGTCAACGGCGTGGTGACTACCGAAATTGAAGATGATAAAGATTCGAGTGGAGTGATAGGCATTCAGCATCACGGAGAGAAAGGCCAAACTTATAAATTTCGCAATCTCCGCGTTAAGGAATTAGATTGATCTCTGAGTATATGGGAATCAGCTCGGAGTTGATAAACGCAGGGAGGTTGTTGGCTGATGCATTGCGTCCGTTAAAGTTTTCGGATCCAGTGACGCATACGTATCTTACTGTCGATTACGCGCGAGCGGGTTACGAAGCCTACCTTGAAACCTACGCAAACTCCAAGAAACGAACGCTTTTGCTAGGAATGAACCCTGGGCCATACGGCATGGCGCAAACGGGAGTTCCATTTGGCGAGATCGCGGCGGTAAGGGATTGGATAAAGCTTTCTCCTGAGATCGGTAAGCCGGATCACGAGCATCCGAAACGTAAGATCAGTGGTATGGATTGCGATAAATCCGAAGTTAGCGGACGGAGATTGTGGGGCTTATTTGCTGAGCGCTTCCCGAATGCGGATGATTTTTTCAAAGATCACTTGGTGATCAATTTCTGCCCCTTGATCTGGATGAAAGACACTGGAGCAAATCTTACTCCTGATAAAATTCGCGCAACGGAAATGGCTCCTGCCGATGCTGCCTGCCAGATACACCTGCGTCGGCTAATCGAAATACTAGAACCACAGTATTTAATTGGTGTGGGTGGCTATGCAGAAAATCAGATGCAGATCGCCCAACAAGAACTTGGCACCAGCGCGGTCATCGGAAAAATCCTTCATCCATCTCCCGCATCTCCTGCCGCAAACCGTGGCTGGTCAGAAGTGGCTGAACGGCAGTTAAAAGAAATCGGAGTTTGGATTTGAGACAGAAAACCTAAAATAGTCGATTGACAGTATTAATGTGCTACATTAGTGTAGCATCATGAAAACAGCAACGGTTCGAGATTTGAGAAACCGATATACCAGCCTCTTGAGTTGGATCGGAGCAGGGGAGGAAATCATTATCACTCAGAGGGGAAAAGCGATTGCGAGGCTGATTCCCGAGCATAATGAGCCTACTGGAAAGGTAGATTGGTCAGACAGTCCAGCTGTGAAAAGGGATAGGACTCAGGCTCGTGCGCTCACTGCTCAGGAATCATTGGAAATCATTCATGAGGCTTCAGGAAAATGGTAATCTGCGCGGACACTAGTTTTTTGTTTTCCTTATACGGGAATGATGTTCACACGTCGCGGGCATTAAAATGGGTTAAATCTCATCGAACCGCGCTAACTTTGACTTCACTTGGTGAATATGAATTGGGTAATGCGTTGAGGTTTGCTGAATTCCGTAAAGGAATCGCGGTTGGTGAAGCTGCGCTATTCTGGGCGCAATTTGAGGCAGATCGTTCGAGCCGCAGAATTGTAATCCAAGTATGTAATCTTGCTGAAGTGGTTGATGAAGCGAAACGACTATCGGTTACGTATACTCTAACAGGAGGTCATCGGGGCTTTGATGTCTTGCATGTAGCGAGTGCGCTTATGATGAAGGCAACTCACTTTCTGACGTTCGACGAGAACCAGAAAAAACTCGCGAAGGCAGAGGGTTTGAAGGTGGTGTTTTGAAGAAGAATGGAGACGCAAGAAGTGGTGTTGTGATCTAACTAAGTGTTCGCATGAAGTTCAGGCTTCTCAGTAACGTTACGTTGCTTCCCGTTAGAGAAATACCAAGCGACGATTAAGGCTAGTAGCAGAATGAGGATCCACAAACGTATGAGTGGATCAGGAATGGTATGATTTTGAAGTGATGAGGTATTGTCGAATGCTGCCAGTTCGGAAGGTGCGGTTTTACTGAGGTCGGCCTCGCGTGTGTCGGCGAACTGGGTGGCGGCTTCTAATAAGATCATTTCACCCTGTTTGATGGTCATGAATCCAGGGAAAGCTGGGGCAAAACCCGCTGCAGGTGGTCTGAGAGAATTGCCTGCAGGATCGACCGCGCTGATTTGGAGAGGAACTCCCGGTGCGCTGGTGATTTGAATGGGTTGGCTGGTTTCTAAATTGAGTTTCTGCGGAGCGATTTTCTTTTCACGTAGCGTTTCAGCAAAGCGGTGGAGCAAGACGATGAATGCGGGTTGTTGGGTTGCGTTGGAGAGGCGTAGGTCGAAATTGAAACAGAGGATGGATTTTCCGAGTTCCTCGCGCAGGAAAATAAGAGGGCGTTTTTCCTGCCAGAGCAGAACGCGATCGGTGGGATTGCGGGGTAGCTCCAGAGTTTCTCGAACAAGCAAAGACTGCCAGTTGATGCCGTCCATGAGCGGATGGGCCTCGGCGAGAATGCCACCACTCAAATATTTTCCAGCCGAGCTAGGATCTTCGACAAACAAAATGGCATTGCTCAGAGGCATCACCGGATCGAGCGGATCGTAGGAGGTGATCACGAGGTCGGATTCTGCTGTATCATTGCTAGAGGTGGTCGCGGCAAGAGAACGGAGCAGCTTTTTGGATAAATCGATAAATGCAGGTGAGGTTGCAGCGAAGAGTTTTAGCTCCTTTGGCTGAGGCGCGATCATTGGTAGGATATCATCTAAAGAAAATTCATCTCCGTTGAGTTCAATGCGTACCTGCTCAGTATCCATGGGAAAAGCGGCTTGAATGGAGCTGAATGCACCGGGCTTGATCTCAAACTCGCGTGGTTCGGAGCGACCTTTATTCGTCACCAGCGACCATGAACGCGTGGTTAGGCTGGTGCCGTAGTTTCTAACAATTGCACGAAAGGTTAGCGCGCCTTCAACATTTTCGAAGGAGACTCCAGTGAAGCCTACGTTCTCTACAGGCCTGCCAACGGATATCAAACGGGCTTCATAGGGTAATTTTTCAATCGGCGTATCGGTCAGGTAGATGATGATGCCTTCATTAGAGACAACCGAGCGAGCGAGGCGAAGTGCATACGATGGATCGGTGACACCAGCTGATGGGGTGAACTTTTCCAAAGCAGTAAGTAATTCCTCAGCCGATTCACCGGAGTAGATTCGATCCGTTCCCGGTTGAGCAGAAAGCAAAACGATTTCCATTTTGGATGCGCTGCCTTGGAGATCAGGAAGTTTGCTTTTGATGGCTGCGATCGCTTCTTTTTTGAACACCTGCATCGAGGCGGATGCGTCCATGACAATGGCAATGCGTTGGACGGAGTTCTCTTTTTGGAAACGAGGTTCAGAGAGAAGCCATGTGATGAGAAGTACGGCCAAAATTTGCATCCAGAGTGGAACAGAGGGAATGAGGCGTTCGAATCGTCTGCCGGAGACGGCTTCGTGTTGAGTTCGGTCTAGCAGGAATAGCGTCGAAATCGGAATCGTGATCGATTTCCGTTGGAGGAAATGAATCGTCAGAATCGCAGGGATTGCGAGCAATGACAGTAGACCGAGAGGGTTTGCGAACACGGGTAGAAGAGTGAAGGGCGAAGAGTGAATTGTGAAGGGTGATTTTTCGCTGCTGGAGAGCCATGCCTCTAGCTGGCTAGATTTTATTATGAGGAATCTCGCGCAAAGCCGCTAGGACGCCAGGGAAGTTTGGATTTTATGGCAGACAGTTTGGATTAACGGAGCCGAAACGAAATGTTGATCACCGCCCGAAAATGAAGAACATGGGGCGTCATTTGATTTGAAAACCTTACTTAAGCTTACAGGAATTAAGAAATCATTCGGTGCCGTTCGGGCGCTGAAGGGGGTTTCGTTTGAGCTCGTGGAAGGTGAGGTTCATGCCTTGCTGGGGGAAAATGGTGCTGGTAAATCGACCCTGATCAAAGTGATCACGGGGGCGCACCGCCCGGATGGGGGTGCGATTGAAGTGGGCGGAGAAGAGATTTTCGAGCTGAACCCAGCCAAGGCTCAAGAGCTAGGTATTGCTTGTATTTACCAGCAGCCGGCGTTGTTTCCTGATCTCAGCGTGGCGGAAAACATTGGGCTGCGTTTGGAGAAGTTGGGGATTTTTAAACGTGTGGCATGGGCTAATTGGCGGCAGAAGGCGGAAGAGCTCTTAGCAAGAATAGGCGCACAGATTTCGCCAGTGGCTGAGGTGAGTTCTCTGTCAATGCCGGAGCAGCAGTTGGTGGAAATTGCGTGTGCTCTGGGTTCTGGGGCACGGATCGTGATCATGGATGAACCGACGGCATCGCTGACCCAGAAGGAACAGCATTTGCTTTTCAAAGTAGTCAGGGATTTACGGGCTCAGGGAGTGGGAGTAGTTTATATCTCGCATCGGTTAGAAGAAATTTTTGCATTAGCGGATCGAGTGACCGTGTTGCGTGACGGAGAAAGCGTTGGGACAAATTTAGTGGATGCTTTGAATGAGTCTCAGATGATAAGACTCATGGTCGGGCGCGATGTGGAAACTATCTATCCTCAAGCAGAACATGAACTCGGAGAGGTGTTACTAAAAGTCGAATCGCTCAGCTGTGCAGCAAGCGGGCTTGAAGGATTGAATTTTCAAATTCGAGCGGGAGAGATTTTTGGTTTGGCGGGATTGGTTGGAGCGGGTCGGACAGAGTTGGCGCGAGTGTTGTTTGGGATCACACCAGCGGATGGGGGATCGATTTATCTCAATGGTAAATTGTTAGAGATTGGCAGCCCGCGACAGGCGATTTCACATGGGATTGCTTATGTGCCAGAGGACAGGAGAAAACACGGGGTGATCTTAGAAATGGCCGCAGTGGAAAACATGACCATGGCAAGTCACCGTCGTTGGTTCAAGGGCGGGATTTTGAGGAAAGGAATCGAGATGGAGGCTGGGCGCGGATTTGTCGAGGATTTGGGAATCAAACTCAGCAGCTTGGCAGCGCCAGGCGGTAGTTTGAGCGGTGGGAATCAGCAAAAACTGAGCGTCGCGCGCTGGTTGGCGACTCAGCCGAAATTATTGATTCTCGATGAGCCAACGCAAGGGGTGGATGTCGGAGCGAAGGGTGAGATTCATCGAATTCTTAGAGATTTAGCAAAACATGGTATGGCAGTGTTGATGATTTCCAGTGATCTTCCGGAAATTCTCGGGATGAGTGATAGGATAGGAGTCATGCGTGGAGGAAAATTGGTGGAGATTTTCGAACATGCGGATGCAGAACAAGTGATGGCTGCGGCATTGGGTAGCGAGGAGGTAAAAACATGAAACGATATTCTCGTGAACTTACCGTCGGCGGGGCTTTAGTGCTTTTGATGATTTCGTTGGCGATTTTCGCACCGAACTTTTTCGACACGCAACCGATGATCTCGCGCTTGGCCTCACAGATGCCTGCATTAATTTTGGCGCTGGGTGTGGCATTGGTGATCATTACTCGCCAGATCGATGTCTCGATCGGCTCACAATTTGGAATGTGCGCGGTGATCGCAGGAACCGCTGCAGCAGCTGGGTTACCGATGCCGCTCGCGATATTGTGTGCGCTGGCAGCTGGAGCATTGATGGGTGCGGCAAATGGATGGCTCATCGCGGGTCTAGGGCTTCCGAGTATTGTGGTGACTTTGGCGACCATGGTGATCTGGCAGGAGGTGCTGCGGCTTTGGCAAAAAGGGCTTTTGCTCTCGCTGCCGGATGGCGTGCAATGGTTCGGAATGAGCCAAGGCACTGGGCAAGCCATGGTGATTGGCTCGACCTTGCTGATATTGATCTTGATGGCTTGGGCGATGAAGCATCTTTCCTTAGGTCGGCGAATTTATGCAACGGGCAGTGATGCAGAGGCAGCCCGACTCGCAGGTTTGGAACCGAAAGCGACCACCTTCTGGGTGTTTCTTTTGATGGGAGTTCTGGCGGGTGTGGCGGCGGCGTTGAATTTGGTGCAATCCCCACAGATCCAGCCGAATAGTGGTGAGGGATTGGAGTTGAAAGCGATAGC
>JBILAN010000147.1:0-2779 GCA_044354135.1 Luteolibacter sp. | reverse complement strand
AATTCGATCCGTATCTCAACGTCGACCCCGGCACGATGTCACCCTACCAACACGGTGAGGTCTATGTGTTAGATGACGGCGCGGAAACCGACCTCGACCTCGGTCACTACGAACGATTCACCTCAGGCGTGCTTTCCCAAATGAACAACCTCACCTCCGGTCAGGTGTTCGATTCCGTGATTAAAAAAGAGCGTCGTGGAGAATACCTTGGCAAAACAGTTCAGTTTATCCCACACGTCACCGATGAGATCAAAGATCGCATGCACACGGTCACCAAAAACAACCCCGACGTCGACGTCCTCATCACCGAAATCGGCGGCACAGTTGGAGACATGGAAGGATTACTTTTCATCGAAGCTCTGCGTCAGTTCGCTTTAGAAGTTGGCAAAGACAACGTCTGCTTCATCCACGTCACTCTCCTTCCTTACATCAAAGCTGCTGGCGAAGTTAAAACCAAACCCACCCAACAATCCGTCGCTAAACTCCGCGAACTCGGTATCCAGCCAGACATCATCATCTGCCGCACCGAGGCGGATCTTGATGAAGACAACCGCCGCAAGATCGCGATGTTCTGCAACGTCGAGAAGAAGAACGTCGTCGCTTTCCGCGATGTCGATCACACAATTTACGAATGCCCGCTCGATCTGCGGAGAGATAAGATAGACCGACTCGTTGTCGATAAAATCGGTCTAGGTCACACGCCTTCGCCCAAACTCGAAGAATGGGAAAAATTCGTACAGCGAGTCATTCACCCAAAACACAAGGTCACCATCGCGGTCGCTGGGAAATACATCGAACTGCAGGACGCTTATAAATCTATTTACGAATCGCTCATTCACGCCGGCGCATTTCACGACACCAAAGTGCAGATCGTCCGCGTCGAAGCAGAAGCTATCGAAGATCATGGCGCGAAAGCCGTCATCGGCGATGTCGATGGTATCCTTGTCCCAGGTGGATTCGGAGATCGCGGTATCGAAGGAAAAATTCTCGCCGCCCAATACGCTCGTGAGAACAAAATTCCATACTTCGGTATCTGCTTGGGGATGCAAATCGCTACCATCGAATATGCACGTAACAAATGTGGACTCAAAGGAGCAAACTCGACTGAGTTTGATAAAAACACTCCGCATCCCGTCATCTGCCTTCAAGAAGAACAAAAAGGCGTCACCGATATGGGTGCAACCATGCGCCTCGGCTCATGCGAATCCATCCTCTTCGCCGGAACCAAAGCCGCTGATCTCTACGGCAATGTTGATCGCATCAAGGAACGCCATCGTCATCGCTACGAAGTGAATTCGGATTACCAAGACAGGCTTCAAGAAGGCGGACTCGTCATCTCATCCGTCTCGGCCAATGAAGGCTTGGTGGAAATCGTCGAACTCCCGGATCATCCTTTCTACATCGGTGCCCAGTTCCATCCAGAATTCCTCTCGAAACCGAATCACCCGCATCCGCTATTCTCTGGCTTCGTTGCAGCGGCTCTTAAAAAAGCGACGGATTAGAGAACAGGAAAGGAACCGCGATTTTCAATCGCGACTGCAACCGGAAATAGCAACCGAATCCATTTCGCTTACGAGGTCGCGATTAAAAATCGCGGCTCCTTTCTTTGCTGTCTTACCACCACCTGAAAATGCCGGCCATTCGTCGCCATGCATCATCACCACAAACAGCAACGAGAACGCTCAAGCTGACAGTGATCAAAATCCAAACGGCTATAGCCAGCGCATCCACCGCTGTCACAAATCGTAAACCTAACAAACCAACAACCAAACCAAAGAATATCGCTCCGCAAATGAAGCGGACGATGAACTCAGTGCGTTGAAAGGATTTATTCATGAATTTGAAGGATGATTATTTGAGTGAAGATGTCAATCAACCGAAAGGAACCGCGATTTTCAATCGCGACTGCAACAGGAAATAGCAACCGAAGCAAATTCACTTACGAGGTCGCGATTAAAAATCACGATTCCTTTTTTGCCACTGCACCTCAATTCCCTCAGGTACTTTGAAATCAGGACCTAACACAAACAGGGCTGTCGCCCATGCATCGGCGGTGGCGCAGTCTTTGGCGTAAACCGTCACCAAAGATGGCGGACGAATGATCGGTGTTCCAGTTTTAGGATCGATGATGTGACTCGCTAACCCACCCGACGCCGGCTTGAACTGGCGGTAGTTTCCACTCGTCGCCACCGCGCGATCACGTAGCTTCATGGTTCTCGCAATTTTTTGTGTCGCAGGATCCGGGGCTTCAATGCCGACTTCCCATTCCCCATCGCCCACTAGAATTTCACCACCTAATTCAAAAACAAAATCCGTGATACCGAGCTCACGAAGTCGATCTCCAACCCTATCAACAGCAAATCCTTTGGCGATTGCGGAAAGATCCATGCCATTACCTTTTGGCCCAAAACCCGCATCGCTGGTTTGCTTGAGCAAACGATAATCAAAAGCTCCTGAGCTTTGTTGGTGTATCACTTCCGCCAGATCCATCACTCTCTGCAAATCCGGCGTGATAGCTTCACCGCGATTCGCCCGGGAGAGATCGGAATTCTCGCGCCACTGGCTCAACACCGACTCCCATTTCTCTAACAATTCTAAAACCTCTTTATCCAAGCCACTCACTTCATCGCCACGCCAGGCAAGTTTCCAAGACGTCCCCATCGATGTGCCACTGAGGATATGCGGTTCTGGGTTCTTTTGGCAGGAAACAAGCGCGACCAAGCCGATGCAAAGCGAAAGTGTGATGTTAACCTTCATAGAAAAACATACAAACAAGCCG